>JBDTQC010000027.1:0-15565 GCA_039932405.1 Ideonella sp. | reverse complement strand
TATCGTCTTGCCCGAACCGGGTCCGCCGACGATCAATGTGGTGCGCCCCTGCGGCAGGCCACCACCGCTGATGGCGTCGAAGCCGACGATGCCCGTCGGAGCCTTCGCGAAAGCTGCGGCAACTATAGCCAGCGCCGGTGTTGCATCAGAGCGAGCTTTGGAGGAGTCAATCATCGGGTAAACCTTCGAAAGTCAAGTGCCGCCGACGGCATGGCGCTACCGCCCATCCATTCACCGGTAGCGGACCATAGGGATTCAGCGCCGAACTTCCCATACGTACGCGTACCTAGCTGAGCGCGCGTCAGGGCAGGCTAACCCCTCGCGGTGGCATCGACTCGATGCTCAAACGCACCAGTTCGGGCAGATGGCGGGCGTTCATCTTGCGCATGACCTGCGCCCGATGAATTTCGATGGTGCGAAAGCTGCCGCCGAGTTCGCGGGCGATCACCTTGCTGCTCATGCCGGTGACGAGCAGATCGAAGACTTCGCGCTCGCGCGGTGTCAGGGTCTCGAAGCGGGCGAGAACCAATGGGTCTGCCACACGCTCCGGCGAAGGAGCCCGTGCGGCATGGCGTTCGACTGCGCGCCGCACGCGCTCGATCAGCGCCGCACCCTCGAACGGCTTCTCGATGAAATCGGCGGCGCCGTTGCGCATGGCTGTCACGGCCATCGCCAGATCGGCCGCGCCGCTGATGAAGATGATCGGCAGGTCGATATGCCTCTGCCTGAGCAGGTCCTGCAACTCCAGGCCCGATATGCCGGGCATCTTCATGTCGAGCAACAGAATGGTCGCCGATGCCAGGTCGTCAGAGGCAAGCAGTTCGGCGGCAGAGCCATGGCTTGTCACCTGCATGCCGGCGTTAGCAAGCACCCGACGCAACAGATCGCGCATGAAGGCGTCGTCGTCGACCGCCAGGACCTTGATCGGCGGCTCTGGCACAGGGTCTGTGCGTGGCGATGGCATGAGGGGCTTGCGCATTTCCGGTTTCGGCGAGCTTCCCACTGGGGCCGTGCTGAATCGTGCGTCCTCCAACAGGATGCCGATGCCTGCTGGTCCGTGTCGACGAGCATACCGCGCCACGTTGCGATCGACCACAGCAGGGACTGCGATCGTCACTGTGGCAAGTTCGAACCGTTCTCCTGCTCGCAATAACCAAGTCCGCACTTCGGGCGGTGTTTGTTAGATTTTATCTATGAATGTTTAAGTTTTAGTCGATTGCATCAATCGACGAACGCCGTTACGCTTCGTCCTAGGTACTAACCCTGGCCGCCGATAGCGGTCTTCTCAATCAACCAAAAGGAATAGCCATGTCGATCATCAACACCGCAGTCCAGCCCTTCAAGGTCCAGGCATTCAAGAACGGCAAATTCATCGAAGTCACCGAGCAGAGCCTGCAGGGCAAGTGGTCGGCGTTCGTCTTCATGCCGGCTGCCTTCACATTCAACTGCCCGACCGAAGTCGAGGATGCGGCCGACAACTACGCCGAGTTCCAGAAACTCGAGACTGAAATCTACATCGTCACCACCGATTCGCACTTTGCGCACAAGGTCTGGCACGAGACATCGCCGGCAGTCGGCAAGGCCAAATTCCCGCTGATCGGGGACCCGGCGCATGTGCTGACCAACATGTTCGGCGTGCACATTCCCGAAGAGGGCATGGCGCTGCGTGGCACCTTCCTGATCAATCCGGAAGGCGTCATCAAGACGGCCGAAATCCACGACAACAGCATCGCGCGTGACATGAAGGAAACGCTGCGCAAGCTGAAGGCTGCGCAGTACGTTGCGAAGAACCCGGGCCAGGTCTGCCCGGCCAAGTGGAACGAAGGCGCGAAGACGTTGACGCCGTCGCTGGACCTGGTCGGCAAGATCTGACCGCCGGCTGACATTGATTGAGGACCGGCGCTGCGTGTGCCGGCTCCTTCGGCAGCCAGTGTCTCGATCGACGACTGGCTGCTCCGCACTCACGCAAGGCACGCCGCCTGACGTGGGATCGAGACACGCCATCTGAAAGGGTTTTCAATGCTCGACGCCAACCTCATTTCCCAACTCTCGGCCTACCTCGAGCGGGTGCGCAGGCCGTTCGAGATCGTTGCGTCGCTCGACGACAGCGCTGCTGCCAACGAGATGCGCGAACTGCTGGAACAAATCGCCGGCTTGAGCCCGCTGATCAGCCTGCGCAGCGACGGGACTGCGACGCGGCGTCCGAGCTTTGCGCTGCAGGCCGACGGCGATGCGGCCGCGCGTATCGAATTCGCCGCCATCCCGATGGGTCATGAATTCACTTCGCTGGTGCTCGCGCTGCTGCAGGTCGGCGGCCACCCACCGAAGATCGAAGCCGAACTGATCGAGCAGATCAAGGCACTCGACGGCGATTTCGCGTTCGAAACCTACATGTCGCTGAGCTGTCACAACTGCCCCGACGTGGTGCAGGCGCTGAACCTGATGGCGGTGCTGAATCCGCGCATCCGCAGCACCACGATCGATGGTGCCTTGTTCCAGGACGAAGTCACGCAGCGCGAGATCATGGCGGTGCCGACGATCTACCTGAACGGCAAGGTGTTCGGATCGGGTCGCATGGGCATCGAAGAATTCGTCGCCAAACTGGATACCGGCGCAGCCGCGCGCGACGCCTCCAAGCTGAGCGCCCGAGAAGCCTATGACGTGCTTATCGTCGGCGGCGGTCCGGCCGGCGCGGCAGCTGCGATCTACGCAGCGCGCAAGGGCATTCGCACCGGTGTCGTCGCCGAACGCTTCGGCGGCCAGACGCTCGACACGCTGGCGATCGAGAACTACATCTCGGTGCTCGAGACCGATGGACCGAAGTTCGCCTCCGCGCTCGAGGCGCACGTGAAGACCTACGACGTCGACGTGATGAATCTGCAACGCGCCGAGCGCCTGATTCCGGCGGCGACGCCCGGCGGCCTGGTCGAGGTCAAGCTGGCCAATGGCGGCTCACTCAAAAGCCGCACGGTGATTCTCAGCACCGGCGCGCGCTGGCGCGAAGTCAATGTGCCGGGCGAGCAGCAGTATCGCAACCACGGGGTTGCCTATTGCCCGCATTGCGACGGCCCGCTGTTCAAGGGCAAACGCGTTGCGGTGATCGGTGGTGGCAACTCCGGTGTCGAAGCGGCGATCGATCTTGCCAATGTGGTCGGCCACGTCACGCTGATCGAGTTTGCCGATCAGTTGCGCGCCGATGCCGTGCTGGTGAACAAGTTGAAAAGCCTGTCCAACGTGGTGATACACACGAATGCGCAGACCACCGAGATCACCGGCGACGGCAAGCGTGTCGACGCTCTGGTCTACACCGATCGCCTCAGTGGTGAATCGCACCGGGTCGAGCTGGAGGGCGTGTTCGTGCAGATCGGGTTGGTGCCGAATACCGAATGGTTGAAGGGCACGCTCGAACTGTCACGCCATGGCGAAATCATCGTCGACGCGAAAGGCCAGACCTCGCTGCCGGGCGTATTCGCGGCCGGTGACGTGACGACGGTGCCGTTCAAGCAGATCATCATTGCCACCGGAGATGGTGCGAAAGCCGCACTTGGCGCGTTTGATCACCTGATGCGCTCAGCGCCGGTCAAGCCTGTTGAACTGGTTGCGGCCTGACGATTCGAGCGCAGCCTCAGCCTTGATTCATCTCGGCTGCGGCGCGTGCACGGACGTGACTCATGCCCAGGCGATGCGTTGCAGAACTTCGGGCGAAAAACGCAGCTTGCCGTTGCCGTTGCGCAGCACCTCGGACACCTTGAATACCGGCTGCGCGGTATTGCGCCGGATCGGCTCGGCCAGGGCCCGACCATCGGCCGAGTTGGTCACTGCAACCCACGGGATGTGGGCCAGTTCACCACGGCGAACCACATAACCGGATTCGCCGCAAGCGAGCTTGACATGGCACCCCGGCGGATACAGACCGAACTCCTTGACCATCGCCGCGGTCGCGGCATCACCGCGATTCGTCGCAAACATCATGCGTGCAGCCACATCGGCACTGAGCGCTTCACGGGTGCGGCGCGGGCTCAGTTTGGCGATGTAGGTGTCCGACGAGCGCAGCAGGCCGGCCAGCTCGCTGACCGCGCCACCGTCGCCGGCATCGCTCAGATGGTGCTCGCGTACCGCTTGCAGCCAGACAGCATCCTTGATGCCCGCGGCTTCGAGCAGCGCACTGCTGCGCTGCGGATGGCTTTCGATCTGTTGGCGCTGCTCGTTCGACAGCGGACTGCTCTGCGTTGCGAGCTGGCCTTGCAGTTCGAGCATCGAGACATTCATCGTCAGCGCGGCGTTGAAAGCGCGTCGGACGTCTGTTTCTGACCAGCCGAACCGCGCGGCCACCAGAAACACCGCGAAGGCGCAATGGATCGAATGCGTAACGCCGTACTGGGTCATGTAGTTGCCCTCCTGACGCAGCACCTGGAAAATCGCCAGGTCAGGGTCGGCTTCCACGACAGCCATCAGCGGCCGCGAGACCGCATCGACAATCTCTTCATAAGCCTCGGCGGGCGCCTTCAGCAAGGTTTCGCGCGCCAGGTCCATCGTGGTGCGCAACAGCGCAGGCAACTGCTCAGGTGTGGCGTTCTTGATGGCCGCGACGCTCGGCACGGCATCGGTCAGTCCGATCAGCGCACCGCGCTTGAGCAGGTTGGCGAGCTGCAAAGCGGTTTCGATCGTCTGCCCGTGCGCCAGCAGCAAGGTCTTGTCGGCGTCCCAGACGTCGAACGGCAGCGGGGTGCCCACTTTCACCTGTTGCTGGACGGTTGCCAGATCGACAAAAGACATGTGGCCTCTCGGATTGAACGTGGTCGACAAGGTCTGCCCTTCGGCTTCAACCACGTTCTTATCGGCAGGATCGGTCGTCATCTTGAGTCCTGCGATGCGAATTTTGCGGCTCGCCTACCAGCCTGCAGCCAGTTGTCGGGTCAAGCTGGCCGCGCCGATCTCTAGACAGCCGCTGATATTCTGGCCGGCCCACAGTGGCGAGAAGTCGCTGTTGCCGCGTCGTTCGGCTTCGGCCCTGAGCGGCGCCAGCGCGGCCCCCGCCAATGGGAAAGCCGGAACATCCGGATTGATCGGCCCGAGTTCGCGGATGACCCGATTCACCAGCCCACGCGCCGGTCGGCCGGTGAACAAATTGGTCAACGCGGTCGGTCTGGACTGCGGGGCATCACGCGCGGCGCGCAAGGCTGCCCGATGCAATGGCGACGTATCGGCCTCGGGACACAGCAGATAAGCGGTGCCGACCTGCACCGCACTGGCGCCCAGTGCACGCGCCGCAGCGACGCCTTGCGCGCTGCAGATGCCACCGGCTGCAATCACCGGCACCAGCACGGCATCGACGATCTGCGGCAACAGCGCAAACGTGCCGGCCTGCTCGAGCAGCGCGGCCGGATCGGCCGGATCGTCACCCTGATCGTGAGGCAGGAAGTGGCCGCGATGTCCACCCGCCTCCAGACCCTGCGCAATCACGCCATCGACGCCGTGATCTTCCAGCCAGCGGGCCTCGGCAACCGTGGTGGCGCTGGCCAGTATCCTGGCTCCCCAGATCCGCACGCGTGCCAGCAACTGTTCACTGGGCAGCCCGAAATGAAAGCTGACGACCTTCGGCATGCCCAGTGATGCGCCTTCCTCCACCAGATCAGCCAATTCCTCGCTGAACGGTGCCCGCGCACCGCCTGGCGGACCAGGCTGCGTGGCGAATTCGCGGTGGTAGGGATCGAGCAGGCGGCGCCAGGCGGCTTCTCGCGCTGGGTCGGGCGTTGCTTCATGGTGGCAGAAGAAGTTGAGATTCCATGGCCGCCGGGTCTGACTTCGCAACAGCGCCAGTTCGGCGCGCAGCGCGTCGGCGGACAACATCGCGCAAGGCAGCGACCCGAGCCCGCCCGCCTCGCTGACAGCCAGCGCCAGTCGCGAACCCTGCACACCGGCCATCGGTGCCTGGATCAGCGGAAATTCGGTTTGCAGCAACGGATGAGTCTGGGTGGGCATCGTCAAACGGTCAGTCGAGTGGGGCCGGCAGACCATTGTGGGTGAGAACAACGCATTGTGCGAAGCGCCAAGTTGGCGATGCGCGCGTCAGCTCGGCCGGCGCATCTTGAACGGCGTGCCCAGTTCGAAATAGTCGGCTGGTCCGCCGCCGCGCAGCACCGGCTGGGCAGCGGCCGTCTGGTAGATGCCGGCGTGCAGCAGATGGCGTGCAATGTGGATGCCGACCACTTCGCCGAGCACCAGCCAGGTCTCGACCCGATCGCCAGCGGCGGTTTGCAATTGCAGCACCTGCGAGACACGGCATTCAAACGACACCGGGCTCTCGGCCACGCGCGGCACCGCGATCAACCGCGATGGGGTCGGCGTCAGACCCGCCAGTTCGAACTCGTCGACATCGGGCGCGACGCTGGCGCAGCTCGCATTCATGGCTTCGGCGAGCGGGCGGGTCGCCAAGTTCCAGGCGAACTCACCGGTGGCTTGAACATTGGCAAGCGTGTCCTTGGCGCCGATGCTGGCGAAGCCGATGATCGGTGGCGTGTAGTTGAACGCGTTGAAAAAGCTGTATGGCGCCAGGTTGAGCGCGCCATTCGCCGCTCGGGAAGAGATCCAGCCGATCGGTCGTGGACCGACGATCGAATTGAAAGGATCGTGCGGCAGTCCGTGACCCTGCGCCGGTTGGTAGAAATGAAAATCTGTCGCGATGTCCGCCATGCTGATTCCTTCCGTCCTGCTTGCGCCACTCGGCCCGTGATCGATCAGGCCGCCATCGCCGGATCGATCGCGCGCGGGCTCGGCTCCGCCGCAGCCGGTTGCGCGATCAAGTCGAGATCGCCGCCGAGCGCCTCGATCATCGCCGGGATCAATTGGCGCAGTTCGCCGGTGGCGATGGCCGCATCGGCGTCGAAGCGGTCGTCATCGGAACTCGCGGTCTGATCGAGCGCACCATCCAGAAACGCGATCTTCTTCAGCTGCAGGCTTTCGGTCAGCACGAACGACACGCGATCGTTCCAGCTCATCGCCAGCCGGGTTGGCAACTTGCCGGCGCCGATGTGCTGGCGGACGTCGTCGACGTCAAGTGCGTGGCGCGAATAGCGCACCACCGATTTCATGTCGTCGGAAGACTGCAGTTCACATTCACGGTCGATCGTGAAGCCCGCTGGCGCTTCGGCACTGCCCAGCCAGCCGGCCATGGCCACAGCCGGCGCAACGGCCGACTGCAACAACGTGACCGACAAGCCCGGGGCTGACTTGATTAGTTGCGTCACCGCTTCGTCGGCGCGTTTCTGACTGCCGACGTCGACGATCAACAGGCTCGCTTTCGGGTCGATCCACAACGTCACTGCGCTGCGCTTGCTGAATGCCATCGGCAGCAGATCGAGGACCGCCTCGTCTTTCAGATCACGCAACTCGCGCTTGCCGGGCTTGCGGCCGGTGGTCTGCTCGATCTGGCTGGCGCGCTCTTCGACGCGGCTTTTCACAACCGATGCCGGCAGCAACTTCTTTTCGATCTGCAGCTTCATCAGCCACTGGCCCGCCACCGCTTCGACCAGATGGCCGTTGGCATTGCCGCGCGGTTCGATCCAACCGCTGGACAGCGGCTGGCTGGCGCTGCAGGGTGAAAAACGCTGGGCGCCCAGGCCAACGTCGAGCTCGGAAAAATCGGCAGCCCAGCCGGCGCCGATTCGGTAAACCGTCATGTTCTTCAACATCTTGTTTTAAGTTTTCTTTCAGGAATCGAGCAAAGGGCGCAGTCTATCGGAGCGACGCCCGAGGAAGCAGAATTTCCGACGCAGCCCGGATCGAGCTTCTGACGCCTTGGCGAGCCGCGCGTCCGATCAGTGGGGCTTGCGCGGTTTGCGAAACGACTTGGGCTTGTAGACGTTGCCTTGCCAGGCGCCGTCTGCTTTCGGCCGAGCGGCGCCACCACTGCCGCGACCACTCGCGCGGTCGATCGCATCGCGCGCAACCCGTTGCGCTTCAGCGCGCTGCCCGCGCCAGCGCCAGACCTGCAAGGCCTTGGTCCGGGCGCTGAACCAGGCCCGCCTGACGCCGCCATCGAAGCGTCGCTGTTGCAGCTTGGGCAGCCCGAGCCGAATCATCAGTACCAGGCAGATCACCAGGCCGACGGCTGCAAGCATCGCCTCGGCCATCAGCACAGTCGCCGGCGATTCAGGCCGACCGATTCGTAGTGGGCACGCTTGCTGGCGTACATGCGCTGGTCAGCCACGTGCAAGGCGGCTTCGAGGCGGTCGCCCTGCCGGCAGGTCGCGCTGCCGATCGAGAAGCTCAGCACCGTACCGCCATAGAACTTGTTGTTCAATTCGGTCAGTTCGTAGATTCGATCGACCAAACGTTCGGCTGCTGCCTCGTCGCACGCCGGCAGCAGCAGCGCGAATTCATCGCCGCCGATGCGCGCGGCACAACTGTTCTTGTCGACCGCCTTAGCGAGCGCCTCGCCGGCGCGGCGCAGCAGCGCATCGCCGCCGATGTGGCCGAGGTCATCGTTGACGATTTTCAAGCCATTCAGGTCGAGCATCACGACGGTCACCGGCCAAGGGCCGCGTCGCTCCAGGCGCGCCATCTCGTCGGTGAAATACGAGCGGTTGCGCAGCTTCGTCAGCGAGTCGTGCTTGCCGAGGAATTCAAGGTAGGACTCGGCCTTCTTGCGCGCGGTGATGTCGGTCAGCGAAATCAGCGCCAGGCCCCAGTCGTCTTCACGTCCGGGAATGATCGAGAACTGCATGTAGACATCGAGGCGGTCGCCAGCCAGCGTGTAGTTGACAGTCTCACGCTGCTGGAATGTCTTGCCGTTCCACAGGTCGACCAGTTGCTCCCTGAAGTGCTGCTGCATCTCGTCGCGAAACACGTCGTGCAGATTGCTCAGCAACACCTGCTTGTCGGCGGCCGCGAACATCCGAAGGGTCTGACGATTGACGTCGACAACGCGGATTTCCTGCATGCAGCGCTGCACGAATTCCGGATGCACATCGGTGAAGGTTCGGAAATCGTCGACGCCCGCGGCACGCACTTCGTCCATCAGTGTTTTGACTGAACTGAAATCCTCGACCCACAGCGAAACTGGCGAATCGTCGAACAGGCCGCGCGCATAGGCCTCGCTCTGCGCCAGGGCTTGTTCGGCGGCGCTGCGGTGGCTGATGTCTTCGATTGCGATCAGCACGCGGTCCCAGGTCTGCTCGTGGCCGGGCAGCACGGTTGCGTCGAGCACGATATCGAGCCGCTTTCCCTGCAGGGTGTAGTTGACCGTCTGGCCGCCGAAGCGGGTATTGCCGTCCCAAAGCAGACCCAGCTCGTCGACATGACCCGCTTGCATGTCATCTCGAAACACGCGCCCGAGGGCGGCCTTCAATTCTTCGACGTCGGCGGCGCCGTACAGGTCAAGGGTTCGCCGGTTCACCCGGATCAGCCGGATGCGCGACCAGCAGGCCGCCACCCGGGCCGGTTCGTCGCGCAGCCATGCGCGCAAGTCGACCACGCCCTGGCTGCGCAATGAATCGAACAGTTCACGCAATGCGCTGTAATCCTCGAGCCACAACGAGACCGGCGCCAACTCGAACAGGTGCGCGCCGTCGAGGTCGGCGCTCAGTTGGGGCTCGGACGGCAACAGCTGGGGTTTCGATGCGAAGCCTGTCATGGTGCTTCACTCTCGCGCATCAGCGCTTCGATCTCGGCGGCGCCGACCGGCACACCGCGGCTGATCAGTTCGCATCCGGTGGCGGTGACGACCGCGTCATCCTCGATCCGGATGCCGATGTTCCACCAGCGCTCGTCGATGCCCGGCCCCGGCCGCACATAAATTCCGGGCTCCAACGTGACCACCATGCCCGGCCTCAGAACGCGTGATGGTTTGCGCACGCAGCGACCCCCGTTGCCATCGGGCTGGTCGACCAGGTCTTCGTCGATCGCCAGGTATTCGCCGACATCGTGCACGTCACGGCCAAGCCAGTGGCCGGTGCCATGCATGTAGAACGCGCGATAGGCTGCGCTGTCGATCACGGCGTCGACATCGCCCTGTCGATCCCGGTCGAGCAAGCCGACGTCGAGCATGCCCTGCGCCAGCACGCGAACCGCCGCATGGTGAGCGTCGCGCTGGCGAGCGCCGGGCTTGGTGACGTCGATGGCGGCCTGCTGGGCGGCCAGCACCAGTTCGTACAACTCGCGTTGCGCCGCGCTGAAGTGTCCGTCGGCCGGAAAGGTGCGGGTGATGTCGGCCGCATAGCCGGCGAATTCGCAGCCGGCATCGATCAGGCACAGCTCGCCGCGCCTCAGCGTGGCGTCACCGCTCGTCGCATCGCCGGCCGCGTAGTGCAACACGCAGGCGTTGGCGCCGGCAGCGACGATCGGTGAATAGGCCGGGCCGCTGGCGCCGTGGCGGCGAAATTCATGCAGCAGTTCGGCCTCGATTTCATATTCGTGCAGCGCCGTGCTGCCGGCCTGAACGCGGCGAGCGCAGAACTGCATCGCGCGGCGGTGCGCCTGTGCGGAAATATCGGCTGCCCGACGCATCAGGTCGATTTCGCTGCTGTCCTTGATTAGGCGCAGTTCGCCCAGCAGCGGCAGCAGATCGAGCAAGCGGGAAGGCGCTGCTGCACCCAGGCGAGCGCGCGAACGCAAGGCGCCGAGCCAGCCCTCGATCCGCATTTCGATTCCCGGCTGCTCGCCGAACGGCCACCAGATGGCCGCCTGGCCATCGAGCAAGCCGGGCATCGCACCGTCGAGTTCGCCGATCGGCAGTGCCTGTTCGACGCCAAGCACCGCCGGCGCAGATTCGACGCCAAGACGCAGGCCGTCCCAGATTTCGCGCTCCGGGTTTTTCTCGCGCAGAAAAATCAGGCTGCTGCCATCGCTGCGCAGCACCAGCCAGGAATCGGGCTCGTTGAAGCCGGTCAGGTGATGAAAGTGGCTATCGTGCCGATAGGGATGGTTGCTGTCGGAATTGCGTTGCCGCTCGGGCGCCGTCGGAATAAACGCAATCCCGCCTCCAGCGGCGCGCATCACAGCGGCCAGCGCGGCGCGTTTTTCGGCAAATCGAGCGGGGGCGGCGGCAGTGATCATGCGATCGACTATATCGGCGGCTTGGTGAGTCGCAATCGTCGGCACTTTCAACGTGCCGAGACAGAGGGCTTTGACGCGCGAGCCGCCTGCTCGATGCTGACAAGACGGTCGAGTTCATCGAGTTGCTCGGGTGTCCCGACGTTGTGCCAGCGGCCGCGGTAGATTTCGGCGCTGATGGCGCGCTGGCGCATGGCAGCAAACAGCAGCGGACCGAGCGGGGCCCGACTGCCCGCCGCGATGCCGTCGAACAGGCCGGCGCGCAACAGCCCGAGGTTCGAGTAGGTCCAGCGTCGGCCGTCCGGGCCAACCGTGTCGGCCAGCGCATTGCCCTGCGCATCGAGGCCGAAGTCGCCGACTGGATGGAACGGCGGGTTGTCGACCAGCCAGAGGTGGCCGAGGCGCGTCGGGTTGTCGCGCATCGCCGGCACGGCGGGCGATGCAAAGTCGAATTCCGGCGCAAAAATATCGGCCGAGACCACCCAGAAAAGCGCATCGTCGCTGTCGACGAGCCAGGGCAAGGCGGTCGCAATTCCGCCCGCGGTTTCGAGTGCGCCACCGTAGCGGCGGCCCTCGTGCGAATACCGGATTTGCAGGTTCCAACGCGAGCCATCGCCCAGCGCGGCAGGAAACTGCTCTTCGAGCCAGGCGGTGTTGATCACCACCTCGCGGATCCCGGCCCGCGCCAGTGCATCAATCTGCCATTCGATCAGCGGTTTGCCCGCCACCTTCACCAGCGGCTTCGGCACCATGTCGGTGAGTGGGCGCATGCGCTCGCCGCGTCCGGCGGCCAGCACGATGGCTTTTGGCGGGGTCGTCACGGGCTGGCCCGTTGATTGCCGATCCGGCCACGCCGCAGCGACTGGCGGTCGATCGACGCCGGCGAGAATGCGCCACACAGCACTTCGAGCAGCCGATGCGCGCGCGCGCTGTTGTCGCCACCGACGTTGCAGACATAGACATCGAGCGTCACAGCGCCGAGCTCAGGCCAGGTGTGAACCGCCAGATGCGATTCAGCCAGCAGCACCACCCCGGTGATACCGGGGGGCGCGGACGCGCTGGCCGCTGCTGCGACCGGTTCAAAGCGATGGAACAACTCGGCGACCGGCCTCAGACCGGCGTCTTTCACCGCATCCAGGCAAAGTTCACGCAAAGCGGCAGGCTCGGTCATGGCCGGCACCGCGAGCGGGCAGCCAGACAGGTCGGCAGTGAGATGTTGTCCATCCATCGACCGATTATCGAGCTGGTGCGGGCTCGCGCCGTGGCCGCCTGACAAATCCGTACCGGTCCGCTCCGTCGGCCGTTGCGCAGCGCCGGTGCTCGGATGGGCCAATTCACCGGCGTCTTAAAATATGCGGTTCTTCAGCTTTCGACCCCACGGGGATCTGCATGGCCGCCGACGCAAACCTTTCGAATCCGACGTTGATGGCCAATGCCATTCGAGCGCTAGCAATGGACGCTGTCCAGCAGGCCAATTCAGGACACCCGGGCGCGCCGATGGGCATGGCCGAGATCGCGGTTGCCTTGTGGGGCCGGCACCTGAAGCACAACCCGGCCAACCCGCACTGGGCCGATCGGGATCGCTTCGTGTTGTCGAACGGCCACGGTTCGATGCTGCTGTACGCGCTGCTGCACCTCAGCGGCTATGACCTTCCGATCGCCGAGCTGCGCAATTTCCGACAAATGCACAGCAAGACTCCGGGCCACCCGGAAGTCGGCCTGACGCCGGGTGTCGAGACCACCACCGGCCCGCTCGGTCAGGGCATCACCAACGCGGTCGGGTTTGCGTTGGCCGAGAAGCTGTTGGCCGCCACCTTCAATCGCCCGGGTCATGCCGTGGTCGATCACCACACCTACGTGTTCCTGGGTGATGGCTGCCTGATGGAAGGCATCAGCCACGAGGCGGCCGGTCTGGCCGGCGCGTGGCGGCTGAACAAGCTGATCGCGTTCTACGACGACAACGGCATTTCGATCGACGGCAAAGTGGCGCCGTGGTTCATCGACGATACGCCGCAGCGTTTTCGCGCCTGCGGCTGGCACGTGATCGCGGGGGTCGATGGTCACGACGTGGCGGCGCTCGATGCGGCCATCATGGCGGCCAAGGCGGTTGCCGACCAGCCTGTCCTGATCTGCTGCAAGACGGTGATCGGCAAAGGTTCGCCGAACCGCGCCGGCACCGCCAAGGCGCATGGCGAGGCGCTCGGCGTCGAGGAAGTGAAGCTGACGCGCGCGGCGATCGGCTGGGACAGCGAGCCCTTCGTGATCCCCGAGCCGGCCTACCAGGCCTGGGACGCACGGCAGGATGGCCTGGCGGCCGAGACGCGCTGGGTCGAGGCCTTCGAAGCCTACAGCCTGGCCTATCCCGAACTGGCCGTCGAATTCATTCGTCGGGTCGATGGCAAGCTGCCGGCGGATTTCGCGCAGGTGGCGGTCGACGCTGCGGTCGCCGCGCATCAACAGGCCGCCACGGTGGCCAGCCGCAAGGCCAGCCAGCTTGCATTGGAGGCGTTCACGGCGGCCTTGCCGGAACTGCTGGGTGGCAGCGCCGACCTGACCGGCTCGAACCTGACCAACACCACGCATACCGCGCCGCTGCGAATCAATGCGGATGGATCGCCGGTGCTGGATGACGCTGGCCGTCCGGGGCGTCACATCAACTACGGTGTGCGTGAATTCGGCATGGCGGCCGTCATGAACGGCGTCGCGCTGCACGGTGGCTTCATTCCTTACGGCGGCACCTTCCTGACCTTCAGCGATTACAGCCGCAATGCCATCCGCATGGCGGCATTGATGAAACTGCGGGTGATCCATGTGTTCACGCACGACAGCATCGGCCTCGGCGAGGACGGGCCGACCCACCAGTCGATCGAACACGCCGCGTCGCTGCGCTTGATTCCGGGTCTGGATGTCTGGCGACCCGCTGATACCGCCGAGACGGTGATCGCCTGGGCCTGCGCGTTGCAGTCGGTAGACCGGCCGAGCGCCTTGCTGCTGTCGCGCCAGAATCTGCCGTATGCGCCGAAATCCGGCCTCGACGACATCGCCAAGGGTGCTTATGTGCTGGCCGAACCGGGCGAGGTCGGTTTGCGCAAGCGGGCGCAGGCCGTCATCATCGCCACCGGCTCCGAGGTGCAGTTGGCCTTGCACGCGCAACACCTGCTGGCGCAGCAGCGAATCGCGGTGCGCGTCGTCTCGATGCCGAGCACGACCGTCTTCGACCGTCAGAGCGTGGCGTACAAGACGAGTGTTCTGCCCGCCGGCGTGCCGCGGATTGCCATCGAGATGGGGGCCACCGATGGGTGGTGGAAATATGGCTGTGCAGCGGTGATCGGGATCGACAGTTTTGGCGAATCGGCACCGGCACCGATTCTCTTCAAGCATTTCGGCTTCACGGCTGAGAATGTCGTTGCAACGGTATTGAAAGTCTTGCGCAAATGATCGATTCGAAGTTGCTTCGCGGGCTGGTCGTCTGTTCTTCGATGGTTGTGACGGCGGCCCAGGTGGTTGCCGCAGAGCCACCGGCACCGGCCCCCGCAGTGGTTGCGCCGCCCGCTGCAGTCGCGCCATCGGCCGAATGCATGGGCACGCTCGATCGCCTGTCCAGGGACATACCGCTGGCCGAGACCGGGCCGGCGCTGCGCCGCCAGGGCCTGCGCATCCGCAGCCCGATCATCGTGGCCGACGGAGCGATCACGGAAACCGATGTCATTTCGGCGGCGCGCGTTCATGTCAAGCTCGACCAGCAGGGCAATGTCGTACCAGGCAGCGTGACGGTGCAGGAGGCCATTGGCGATCCGAAGCTGCCCCTGGCGCTGACGCAGGCCGTGCCCGCCAGCCTCAGTTTCGATGTCAGCGGCGCATTCACGGTACCCAAGGAATTCGTCTTCACGACGGTCTACGTGGTGTGCGCACAGAAGTGAGCCGGTCTGCCACCCGCGAACCATTCCCTCCCTCTTTCTCTGCAATCAAGGATCCCTCATGACCATCAAAGTTGGCATCAACGGCTTCGGCCGCATCGGCCGCAACGTGCTGCGTTCTGCCGTGCAGAATTTTGCCGACGACATCGAGATCGTCGCGATCAACGACCTGCTCGAGCCCGACTACCTGGCCTACTTGCTGCGTTACGATTCGGTGCACGGCCGCTTCAAGGGCGACGTGTCGGTCGATGGCCACACCTTGATCGTCAACGGCAAGAAGATCCGCCTGACGCAGGAGCGCGACCCGGCCGCGCTCAAATGGGGTGATGTGGGCGCCAGCGTGGTGATCGAGTCGACCGGCCTGTTCCTGACCAAGGAAACCGGTCAGAAGCATATCGACGCGGGCGCGAAGAAGGTCATCCTGTCGGCCCCGTCGAAGGACGACACGCCGATGTTCGTCTACGGTGTGAACCACGAAACCTATGCCGGCCAGGCCGTGATCTCCAACGCCTCGTGCACCACCAATTGCCTGGCGCCGATCGCCAAGGTCCTGCACGACAAGTGGGGCATCAAGCGCGGCCTGATGACCACGGTGC
>JBDTQC010000026.1:0-15873 GCA_039932405.1 Ideonella sp. | reverse complement strand
TCGATTCGGCCAGCGTGATGGTCAACGCCTCGACGCGCTTCGCCGACGGCTTCGAATACGGACTGGGCGCCGAGATCGGCATCAGCACCGACAAACTGCATGCGCGCGGCCCGGTCGGGCTGGAGGGACTGACCTCGATGAAATGGGTGGTACTGGGCGAGGGTGAGGTGCGCATTTGAGCCCGCAACTGATCCGCGGCGGCTTGAGTTTGCTGGCGCTGGGCGCCATCGCCTATGTGGTTTCACAGCTCGACTGGTCCGCGGGAGGCGATCCTGGCGCGAAGGTCGTGACGGTTGCCAAGGGTCGATCGGCATCTGTGTCTGCGCCTGCTTCGACATCCGCGCCGGCGCCCGCTTTGCAAGCATCGGCGGCAACGGTAGCGCCAGCGCTGCAGGCTGCGACTTCGATGCCACTGCTCGACGGAGCTGAATCGCCCTCGGCCGGCAAGTTGGCCTCGGCCGCCACGGTCGCGGGCGCTTCGGCGCCACGTCTCGCGACTGCCGCTTCAGCAACCGAAGCCACCAGACCCCTGGCGGCAGCGGCTTCAGCACCAGCAGCTTCAGCTTCAGCACCAGCGGCGACAGCGGCAGCTTCGGCGGCGTCTGCGGTGCGTCTCGCCGTCAAACCGCGCAACGTGAGCTGCGCCGAACTGGCTCGCCAACTGCCGAACCTGACCGAAGAATTGTGCAAGGCCGCCGATCTGCAAACCTCCGGTTCATTTTCTGTCGAAGGCATCCCGCTGTACCAGCGCGATATCAGCGCGCCGCCTGAAGAGTTGGCTTCGTCCGACGGGCCGAAACCGCCCAGGCGTCCGCGCATCCTCGTGATCGGCGCCATCCATGGCGACGAGATCTCGTCGACCTCGCTGGTATTCCACTGGATTGCACATGCCCGTGAAACCGGCGCCGACATGGACTGGCGCTTCGTCCCGGTGCTCAATGCCGATGGCCTGTTGCAGAAGCGACCGACCCGTACGAACGCCCGCGGCGTGGATCTGAACCGCAACTTTCCAACCCCGCACTGGGACAAGGAAGCGCTTCAGTACTGGACCAAACGCACCAAGCAGGATGCGCGCCGCTACCCGGGCCCCGCGGCGCTGTCCGAACCGGAAAGCCGCTTCATCCAGCAGACCATGGCGCGCTGGAAACCCGATGTGATCGTCAGCATCCACGCACCATTCGGCGTGCTGGATTACGACGGCCCCAGCACCCCGCCACAACGCCTGGGACGCCTGTTTCTGGATCGGGTCGGCATCTATCCGGGCTCGCTCGGCAATTACGGCGGCGTGCACCGCGGTGTGCCGGTCGTCACTGTCGAACTGCCAAGCGCCATCCGTACGCCCACCGACACCGAGATGCGCCAGATGTGGATCGATCTGCTGCGCTGGATCGGCGAGCGCCTGACCCCCCTCGAGAGATGAACGGCTGAATGAACGACGCCTTGGCGGCGCTGCCGTTGACGCCGGCCCAGCGGCTGGCTGCCCTGCACCGCCTGACGGTGGTGGTGATGCTCGGCTTTGCTTCGGGGCTGCCGCTGGCGCTGACCGGGCAGGCGATGCAGGCCTGGCTCAGTGTCTCGGGCGTCGATCTGGCAACCATCGGCTTTCTCAGCGCGGTGGGGCTGCCCTACACCTTCAAATTTCTGTGGGCGCCGTTGATGGACCGGTTCGAGCTGCCGTGGTTCGGGCGACGGCGCGGCTGGCTGGTTCTGACACAGCTCGGTCTGGCCGGCGCGCTGGTGGCGCTCGCCTCGACTTCACCAACCCAGGCAACCCGGACCTTCGCATTGCTGGCAGTACTGGTTGCCTTCGTCTCGGCGTCGCAGGACGTGGTGGTCGATGCCTACCGCACCGATCTGCTGACCCCGCGCGAGCGCGGCCTCGGTTCGTCGTTGTACGTGCTGGGCTACCGCATGGCGATGATCGTGTCGGGCGGCATCGCGTTCATCTGGGTCGATCCGACACAGGGCGGCGGCTGGACCTGGCCTGAGGTCTACCGCTTCATGGCCGGCTTGATGGTGGTTGCCGCGGTGCTCTCGGCCACGCTGCTGCCGCGCCTGAAGGTCGAGCTGCAGCCGACCAGCGTCGCGCGCCAGGATCTGTTCGGTTTCGCTGCGGTGGTGGCCGCGGTGGCAGTCGGTTTTCTGCTCAGCGAGCGGCTCGGCCCGCCTCTTGCGCAGGCACTGCTCGGCTCGCTGCTGGCCGACACCGGCATGGACGCCGACCTGCAGGCCAAATGGATCCAGTTGCTGGCACTGGTGATCGGGCTGGTGGTGACGATCCCGTTGGCGGTGTGGGCGGCCAAGGCGGCCCGCTTCGAGACCCTGCTCGGGGGTCTGCGCAGCTATTTCAGCCAGAACGGTGCCGGCGCCTTCCTCGCCTTCATCGTCTTCTACAAGCTAGGGGATGCATTTGCCGGCTCATTGATGACGCCGTTCCTGTTGAAATCGATGCTGTATACGCAGGCCGAGGTAGGCGTTGTCAACAAGGTGATCGGTCTGTGGCTGACCATCGCCGGCGCGCTGCTGGGCGGCGCCTTGATGCTCAGGCTCGGACTGTGGCGGGCGCTGCTGCTGTTCGGCATTCTTCAAATGCTCAGCAACGTGGGCTTCTGGTGGCTGGCCGTCAGTGGCAAGGGCGCGATCGCAGGGCTGACGCTGCCGGCGTTCGACTGGGGTTTCGTACACCTGGCACACCCGACGCCGGTCGATGGTGGCTTGCTGTTGGTGATCGCCGCCGAGAATCTGAGTGGTGGCATGGGCACCGCCGCATTCGTCGCATTTCTGATGAGCCTGTGCAACCACCGGTTTACCGCCACGCACTATGCATTCCTTTCGGCGTTCGCGTCGGTCGGACGGGTCTGGGTCGGGCCGTTGGCCGGCGTGTTGGCGCAATCGATCGGCTGGCCCAGCTTCTTCATCGTCTCGACCTTGATGGCCTTGCCGGCACTGGCAATGCTGTTCTGGTTGCGGCGCGCGATGTTGCCACTGGAAGTCGATCCGCAGACCACGCCGGCCGACGACTGAGCGCGCATGCTTGTGATATGAAGTGGCCTGCGATCCATGACCATCCTGCTCGCTAAATTGGCAATTGCCCGATCAAACCCATGACGACCACCGACTTCGATCCTTTCGACCCGCTCGCAGACTACCAGCCGGGTCCGCAGGTCCGCGCAGCGCTCGGCGCACATCGCGCGGGCTGCCGCTGCACCTTGCATCGGCGTCGCCTGTTCGGCGCAGGCTTGCTGGCAGCGGGCATGACACTGAGCCTGCCGGCGCTGGCCCAGGACGGCGTCAGGATGGACAAGCAATCGCAGATCGCCAAGCTGGTGCCGGCCGAACAGCTTGAGAGCGCCGCTGCGCAGCAATACCAGCAGCTGTTGCGCGAAGCCGCGCAGCAGCGTGCACTGGCGCCTGCCACCCATCCTCAGGTGATCCGCTTGCGGGCGATCGCGCAGCGGCTGATCCCCTTCGTCAATTCGCCCAACCTGCAGAGCACGCCGCGCGCCGCCGATTGGAAATGGGAGGTCAACCTGATCGGCAGCAAGGAGCTGAATGCCTTCTGCATGCCGGGCGGCAAGATCGCGTTCTACTCGGGCATCCTGCAGCAGCTGCAGCTGACCGACGACGAAGTGGCGCAGATCATGGGCCACGAGATGGCGCATGCACTGCGCGAACACGCCCGTGAACGGGTCGGCAAGACCACGGCCACGCGGCTCGGCGCCAACCTGCTGAGTTCGGTGCTCGGACTCGGCAACCTCGGCGATGCGGCGCTCGGCATGGGCGCTCAGTTGCTGACCTTGCGTTTCAGCCGCGAAGACGAATCGGAGGCCGACAAGGTGGGCCTCGATCTCGCCGCACGCGGCGGCTACGATCCGCGCGCCGGTGTGACGCTGTGGGAAAAGATGGCCACCGCGAGCAATGGCGCACCGCCCCAGTTCATGTCGACCCACCCGTCCGGGCCCAGCCGGATCCGCGATATTCAGCAGAACCTGCGGTCGGTCGAACCCGTGTACCGCCGCGCGCCCAAGCCGCCGCGGCAATATGGGCCGCCATCGGGCGGCTAGTGGAGTGTGCAAAGACGCGGTTTTTGTTCCGCATGGCGTCGAACACTGCACTGGGCTGACGCGGTTTCAGGGCTTGGCAGCGCGGGCTTCCTGATCGCGCTTGCGATCAGCGGCAACGCGCTGCGCCGCAGGCCGTTCGCCGATCAATTTTGCATAGGCCTTCCAATCGATGCCGGCGGCGAGCAGCAGATCTTCGCCATGGACAACTTTGCTGGCCATGCCGACCAGCGGCAGGCTGACCCAGGCGGAACAGTCGGCCAGCGTGAAACTGTCGCCGGCCACGTACGGCGCAAAGCGGGCCAGGCGCTTGAATGCCGTGATGTTTTTCTCAAGCTGCTTGCGCACCCGGGTCTTCAGGCCGTCGCTGACGCTGCCGCCGAAAAAGGCTTGCGGATAAAGCTCGCGGGCCACCAGCTCGAGGTGCAGATCGACGTAGATGGCGAGCTCACGCACTTTGGCCGCCTGCCACGGATCGGCTGGTACCAATGCCGGCAGCGGCTGCAGAGCCTCCAGGTAGTCGACGATCGCCTGGCTTTCGCTGAGGCAGCCGTGCGGCGTGCGGATGAACGGCACCTTGCCAAGCGGCGAGGCCGACAGCTGCGCTTCGTCGGTGCCGCCCGCGGCCGCATATTCCTCGCTGAACGGGATGCCCTTCTCGAGCAGGACCAGCTTGACCTTGTTGTAGTAGTTCGAAATCGAGAAGCCGCACAGCACGATCATGGAAGTCTCCGGTTCGGTTCTGGTTCGGCCCGCAGTCTAGCTGCCCGCCAGAGTTCGGACCTCCCGGTTGCGCCAGCTCGGGCGAAGGCGCAACCGCCCGCGACAGCTCGCGGCACAATCGACCGATGGCATCCTTCGTCGACAAGCTGTGCGGTCGCAGCGCTCTGGCAGAGCGGGTTGCCGCGCTGCCGAAACCGGTCGTCTTCACCAACGGGGTGTTCGACATCTTGCACCGCGGCCACGTCACCTACCTGGCGCAGGCGCGCGCGCTGGGTGCCAGCCTGCTGATCGGGCTGAACAGCGACGCGTCCGCTCGCGGTCTTGGCAAAGGGCCGGATCGTCCGTTGAATGCCGAATCCGATCGCGCGTGTGTGCTCGCTGCATTGGCCAGCGTCAGCCTGGTCACGCTTTTCGACGAATCGACGCCAATCGAACTGCTGAAGCTGGTGCGGCCCGGGCTGTACGTCAAGGGTGGTGACTACGACATCGAGCGCCTCGAGGAAACGCGCTGGGTGAGAAGCTGGGGCGGCGATGCCAGGGCGCTGTCGTTCGTCGATGGCTATTCGACCAGCTCGCTGGTGGCTCGGATCAGGACCTGAGGCAGTCGGGCATTTCAAGCCTCGCCGCGCGGCTTCCAATTGACGACGAAGATGCCGGCCGCAACCGTTGCCAGCGCAACCAGCAAGCGCAGCGTGATCGGTTCATGCAGAATGAATGCGCCCATCAGAAGTCCGAATACCGGCGTCAACAGCGCGAACGACGCCAGCCGCGTCGCCGGATAGTGGCGGATCAGCCAGAACCAGACAAGGTAACTGGCAAAGCTGACGATGACGGCCTGAAACACGAGCGACGACCAACTCAGCGCAGACATGGCCTGCGGCCAATGCGCACCGCTGGATGCCGCAGCAGCGGCCAGCGCCATACCTGATATCGCGAGCTGGTAGAACAGCGTCTTCTCGGCCGAAGCCACACTCAGACGGCTGCCCCGAATCACCAGCGTGGTCGCACCCCAGAACACCGCAGCCAGCACGCCCAGCGCATCGCCCAGCGATTGCCGCGGCCCCGCAGCGGGATCTGAAAAACCGCCCGCGAATGCCCAGGCCACGCCGGCGAACGCAGCGATCAGACCGGCAATCTGCAGCGGCGACAGGCGCTCGCTCGGCGCGATGAAGGGCATTCCCAGCGCAACCACGAACGGCGACAGATAGATGAAGACCACCATGCGCGACGCGCTGGTGTATTGCAGACCCATGAAGATGCAGCCGAACTCGGCCGCGAACAGCAAACCCGCCAGCAAGCCGCCCGGCAGACTGCCATCGCGATCGAACAAGGCAATGCCGCGCCAGCGCGACCAGATCAGCACCAGCATGGCCGCGCTCAGCGAGCGACCAGCCGCCTGAAGCAGTGCGGGCACTTCCGGCAACGCCACCTTCACCGCAACCTGATTCAGGCCCCAGAGAAAGCAGCACGCCACGAGCAGACCGACCGCCAAGCCATCCAGATGCAGGCTGCGTTGATTCAATCGAAAACCCTCAGTGCGCCACGCATTGCCGCGGCTATCGCCGTGGTGAAGCGCGCTGGCGATGAATAGAGCGTCAGTTGAAGACCGCCTTCCACAACGCGAGTACCGCATCGCGTTGTTCGCTCAGTTCACCAGGATCGAACTGGGTCGGCTTTTCGTCGAGACGGGCGCGGTGCTGCGCGCGGCGCAATTCGCGGTAGGCGTCTGCCGCGGCTCGACCGATGCCTTCGGGCAGCAGGCCAGCTGATTCGGCCCGGCTCAGCAACGCGATGTTGCCGACGTTGGCAACCAGTGCAGGTTGCTGCCCGCTGTACGCCAGCACCAGGAATTGCACCGCAAACTCGACGTCCATCATGCCGCCCGGACTGTGCTTGACATCGAAACGATCCGCCGGAACATGGTGCGCGGCACGCACCTTTTCACGCATGGCCTGTACCTCGGTGCGCAGCGCGGGGATATCACGCGCGGCGCTCAGCACCGATTCACGCACCGCCTCGAAGCGCGGCGCCAGCTCGGGCAGGCCGGCACAGAACCGGGCCCGCGTGATGGCCTGGTGCTCCCAGGTCCAGGCCGTGTTGCTGCCGCGCCCGGTCTGGTAGTTGGCGAATGATTTCATCGACGTGACAAGCAAGCCAGAGTTGCCGTTCGGCCGCAACGCGGTGTCGATGTCGAACAGTTCACCCGCCGCAGTGTGCAGGGTCAGCCAGCCGATCAATTTGCGAACGAAGGCCGCGTAGACCTCGGTACAGACGTCGGCATCGGCGGCTGCCGCTTCGCCGACCAGCGTGGGATCGGTGTCGTAAAGAAAGACCACGTCGAGATCACCACCGTAGCCCAGTTCCTTGCCGCCCAGCTTGCCGTAGGCGATCACGGCAAAGCGGGGCACCGAGCGGTGTGCGTGTTTCAGATGCTGCCAGCACCACTCGAGCGCGCATTGCAGCGTTGCATCGGCCAGTGCAGACAGATCGTCGGCAACTTCTTCGACGCTGACATGGTCTTCGACATCGCGCACCAGGATGCGGAAGATCTCGGCGTGGTGCGCGCGACGCAGCGTATCGAGC
Source organism: Ideonella sp. (assembly GCA_039932405.1). GTDB lineage: Bacteria > Pseudomonadota > Gammaproteobacteria > Burkholderiales > Burkholderiaceae_C > Ideonella_A. The sequence goes on along the minus strand of JBDTQC010000026.1, from coordinate 8,506 downwards.
AGCGATTCTTCGTCGGCCTCGCCAGCGCGTTTCCAGGCCGCGTGGCGCTCTTGCAGGTCGGCGATGAAGGCCTCGGGCTGGAACCGCGTGTGCATCAGGCGCTCGTCGGCCAACTCGTCGATGACGCCCGGATGGCGCATCAGATAACGCATCGGCCAGCGCGCCAGACCAAGCAGCCGCAACAACCGGTTCTGCACTTCGGGGCGCTCGACCAAGAGGGCAAGATAACTTTCGCGGCGCAGCAGCGGGTCCAGCCAGTCGATGAAACGCAGCGCCGCGTCGGGCGTGCATTGCTTGCCATCGATGGCGCGCGCGGCCCGGTTGATCAGGCGCGACAGGCGCAACTTGGTTTCGTCGCGCAGTGCCTTGACCTTGGGTTGCTCGACCCACGATCTGACACGTCCGACCAATGCTTCGGGCAGTTGCTCGATGAAATCGTCGCTGTCGACTGGCAAGGTCGGCGCAACGCAACGCTTGCAACCGGATGGCCCTTTGGACGGTGCCTGGCCTTCGTGCAGCAGAGAGTCGAATTCGGTCGCCACCAGCTCGCGCGTCTCACACAGCCGATCGAGCAGTCCACACGCCTCGGGACCACCCGCCAGGCCCAGACTCTGCGCAATCCAGCGCAGGTCGGCGTCGACCGTTGGCAACAAGTGGGTCTGCTGATCGTCGAGGTACTGGATGCGGTGCTCGATGCGGCGCAGCAGCACATAGGCCTGCGCCAGCCGGTCAGCGGTCTCGCGGCTCATCAGGCCGCCGGTAGCCAGCTTGTCGAGCGCCTTCAAGGTGGAACGGGTGCGGATCTCCGGGAAATGACCGCCGCGCACCACCAGCAGCAACTGCACGATGAACTCGATCTCGCGGATCCCGCCGCGCGACAACTTGACATCGTTGGCGCGCTCGGGCCGGCCGGCCGCGCGCCGCTGCGCTTCGTCGCGAACCTTGCGATGCAGCTGGCGCAGGCCCTCGAACACGCCGTAGTCGAGGTATTTGCGGTAAACGAAGGCGGTGATGATCGAACGCAGCTGCATCGCACGCCCGTTGGCGATGCTCTGGCGCGGCGCCACCACCCGGCTTTTCAACCAGGCAAAACGTTCCCACTCGCGGCCGTGCGCCTGCAGGTAGTCCTCCAGCATGTTCAGGCTGACCACCGGCGGGCCTGAATTGCCGTGCGGGCGCAGCGCCAGATCGACGCGGAACACAAAACCGTCTTCGGTTGTTTCACCGATCAGCGTATACAGCCGCTTGGCCAGCTGCGAGAAATACTCGTGCGCCGACAACGGCTGCGCGCCAGCGCTCTCGCCGTCCTCTTCGTAGACGTAGATCAGGTCGATGTCGGACGAGACATTGAGCTCGCGGGCGCCCAGCTTGCCCATGCCGACGACCCAGAAATCGATCACCTGACCGGCTTCATTGCGGGGCGCGCCGTGCAGGGTGTCGAGTTCAGTGCGGGCCGCCTCGAGTGCCAGATCGAGCGTGGTTTCGGCCAGCTCGGTCATGGCCCGCGTGATGTCCTGGACATCAGCACCGCATTCGACATCGAGCACCGCCAGCCGCTCCAGGACCAGCTGGCGGGTCACCCGCAGCGCGCTGCCCAGCGCCCGGCCACCTTGCTGCAGGTCCTGAACCAGCGCGAGGATCACCTCGCGGCTCGGCAGGCCGGGCGGCAACAGCACCAGTTCGTCGACGAAGCGGCGCCGGATCCGCTGCACGAAGCGGCTGTGGTCAGCACGCGCCAGCGGGCATGCCGGCGAGGAAGGGGAGGCCGCGATGGCGGTCTGGTTTTGCGGAGTTGGCGGAGCGGCAGCTGTCGACATTCGAATACGCTGGCTTCTGTTGCTGTGCTAGATTGCCTTGGCGGACGATGCCGCAGCGCAAAAGATCCTGGCCAATGACCTGGATCTCGCGACCCGCGCACAATTTTCGTGATTCATGTCGTCCCTCCTGACTCCGTCAACCACCGCTCCCGACCGCCCGCCGCAACCTGACCGGCCGCATTGGCTGATGCCACTTCGCTGGCTCAAGGTATTGGCGTGGCTGATGCGTGTCCTCCTGATCGGTGTGGTGGTGCTGTGGAGTGCCTTGTTATTGATCTGGCTCGTCCTGCACTGGGGAATTCTGCCCCACATCGATCAATGGCGTGGAACGATCGAGCAACGGGCCAGTTCGGCGCTTGGTATTGAGGTGCGCATCGGAGATATCCAGGTTCGCTCGAGTGGCTGGGTACCGTCGATCGAAATGAACCAGGTGATGCTGTTCGATCGCGACAAGCGGCCCGCATTGGTATTGCCGCGGGTGGTCGCCGCGCTGGCACCGCAGTCGCTGCTGGCGCTGGATCTGCGTTTTCGTCAGTTGTTCATCGAAGGCGCCCGACTCGAAATCAGGCGCAACCCGGCAGGCCGAATTCTGGTTGCGGGCCTCGACATCGACCAGCCGGGCGGAAAAGGCGACGACGGCGCGGCGTTGCGCTGGTTCCTGAAGCAGTCCGAGTTCGTGATTCGCGGCGGATCGTTGCGCTGGATTGATGAGCAGCGCGCCGCGCCGCCGCTGGAGCTGACGGACGTGCTGCTGGTGATGCGCAACGGCTTGCGCAGTCACTCGATGCAGTTCGACGCCACGCCACCGCTTGGCTGGGGTGAACGCTTCAGCCTGCGCGGCCGCTTCAGGCAGCCGTTGCTCGACGGCGAGGACCTGAAACACTGGACCGGAACGGCGTTCGCCGACCTGCCGCGCGCCGAAGTACGTCAATTGCAGCAGTATGTGACGCTGCCGTTTGCGGTCAGCGAGGGTGACGGCGCGGTGCGCGCCTGGGTCGACCTGACGCGTGGCGTGGCCACCTCGGCCACCGTCGACATCGCGCTGCGCACGGTCAAGACGCAGCTCGGCAGCCGCTTGCAGCCGCTCGCGCTGGAGCAGGTGGAAGGACGCGTGGTGGTCAGCCGGCAGGACGATCGCCACCTCGTCGAAGCCAGGCAACTCGGCTTTCGCACCGGCGACGGTGCCAACTGGCCGCGCGGCGATGTCAAGGTGGCCTGGCGCAAGCCGGCCGACGGAACGACCACGGACGGAGAGCTGAGCGCGCAGCAACTCGACCTCGGCGTGATGTCGCAGATTGCGGCCTCGCTGCCGATCGGCGAGCCGGTTCGAAAGATGCTTGCGCAAACCCGCCCACAGGGCATCGTGCGTGGCCTCGACATGTCGTTCACCGGCGCGCCCGACGACCCGCGCACCTACCGGATGGCCGGCGAAATCGACGCGCTGTCGCTTGCCGCCCGCGCTTCGACGCAACGCGACGGGATCGGCCGGCCGGGCTTGCACAATGCCGGCCTGAGCTTCAAGGCCACCGAAAAAGGCGGTGATGCGCAGTTGCGAATCCACGACGGCCAGATGGAGTTTCCGGGCGTCTTCGACGAGCCGGTGGTTCCGTTCAGCGAACTGGGTGCGCAGATCAGCTGGCAAATCGACGATGCGCCAAAGCAGCCGGCACTTCCCAAGATCACCGTCGCAGTGAAATCGATGCAGTTTGGCAACGCCGATGCGCAAGGCAAGCTGAAAGCGACCTGGACCACCGGCCCCGGCGAAGGGACCGCGCGCAATGGCCGCTTTCCTGGTCGCCTGCAACTCGAGGGGGAACTCAGCCGAGGCGACGGCGCGCGGGTGGCGCGTTACCTGCCGCGCCAGATCAATGCCGAATTGCGCAACTACGTTGGCTATTCGGTGAAGAACGGCGCGATCCGCAAGGCGGATTTCCGCGTCAACGGCGATCTATGGGATTTTCCGTACCCCGAGTCGGGGCGCCATGCTGGCGAATTTCGCATCGCCGCGCAGGTCGAAGGTCTCACATTCGCCTACATCCCGACATGGCCGGCGCGCGGCGATCAGCCGGCTTTCGAATCGACCTGGCCACCGATGACACAGCTCAACGGCGAGCTGATCTTCGACCGCGTCTCGATGGAGATCCGCAACGCCACCGCGCGCATCGGAAACGTGCGGCTCGACCCGGTGCGCGCCCGGATCGCCAATTTCGCGGCTGCCTCGACACTCGAGATCGACGGCCGCGGCAAGGGCCCGGCCAGCGAGATGTTGAAGTTCGTCAACACCACACCGGTCGGCACCTGGCTGGGCGAAGTCCTCAAGTCGGCGACCATCAGCGGCGATGCCGATCTGCGCCTGACGCTGAGCATGCCGCTGGGGGACACCTCCAAGACCAGCGCCAAGGGCAGCATCGATCTGGCCGGCAACGAGCTGCGCATCCAGCCTGAAACGCCTTCCTTCTCGAATGCCCGGGGACGCATCGATTTCAGCAATCGGGGCTTTCACATCAGCAACGCCAGCGCGCGACTGCTCGGCGGTGAAGCCAGCTTTGAAGGTGGTACACAGAGCGACGGCTCGGTGCGATTCAACGGCGGCGGCGTGGCGAGTGCCGAAGGGCTGCGTCGTGCCGTCGAGCCCAGCGCGCTGGGCCGGGCCGCCCGCCAGATGAGCGGCCAAGCGACCTACAAGGCCAGCCTGGGATTCGTGCGCGGCCACTCCGAGATCAACGTCACCAGCAACCTGGTCGGCATCGCAGTCGACCTGCCAGCGCCGTTGCGCAAGCCCGCGGATGCCGCGCTGCCGCTGCGCTACCAGACCGCGCTGCTGCCTGAGAGCGCCGGCCCGGCAGTTCGTGAACGCGTTCGCCTCGAACTCGGAACTTCGCTACAGGCGCAATACCTGCTCGAATATCCTGCCGCGACCGATGCCGCCGGGCTTCAGGCCGAACCACGCGTGATCAGCGGCGGCATCGGCGTCAACGAGCCGGCACCAACGCCGCAAGCGGGGGTTGCCGCGTCGCTGAATCTGGGCACCGTCAACTCCGACGCCTGGCAGGCTGTGCTTGAGAAGATCAGCGAACCAAGCTCTGGCGCAGGCGGCAACGAAGCGGTTGGTGGTTATGCCCCCACCAGCATTGCGTTGCGGGCGCAGCAGCTGGAGATCGGCGAGCGCCGGTTCAACGGCCTGGTGGCCGGCTTGAGCAACGAAAACGGCAATTGGCGGGCCAATCTGGACGCACGGCAACTGTCCGGCTACGCCGAATACCGGCCGGCGCGACTCGGTCCGGGCGCCAGCGCGGCCGGCCGCGTCTATGCGCGGCTGAGCCGGCTTTCCCTGCCCAAGCAGGAGGCCGAGGAGGTCGAGAATCTGCTTGATCAGCAGCCCGCCAATGTGCCGTCGTTGGACATCGTTGTCGACGAATTCGAGCTGCGCGGCAAACACCTCGGCCGCGTCGAGATCCAGGCCACCAACCGCAATGAGGGCAGCGACGCAGGCCGCATCCGCGAGTGGCGGCTGACGCGGCTCAACATGACCAATCCGGACGCCCGCCTGACGGCCAGCGGAAGCTGGGGCAGCGGTTCCAATCCGGAGGGGCCACGCCATTCGGAGATCGATTTCAAGCTCGATCTGGTCGACAGCGGCGACTTCCTCGAACGGCTGCAGATCGGCCGCGCGATCCGCAATGGCAAGGGTCAGCTCGCCGGTCGGATCGGCTGGCAGGGCTCGCCGTTCTCGATTGATTTCAAGAGCCTGCACGGCCAGTTCAAGGTAGCAATCGAGGCCGGCCAGTTCCTCAACGCGGAGCCCGGCGCTGCGCGCCTGCTCAGCGTGCTGAGTCTGCAGGCGCTGCCGCGCCGCCTGGCGCTCGATTTCCGCGATGTCTTCCAGAAGGGTTTTGCCTTCGACAGCGTGACTGGCGACGTCGGCATCAATCAGGGCGTTGCTCGAACCAACAACCTGCTGATGCGTGGCACGCAGGCCGCAGTGCTGATGGAAGGCATGGCCGACATCGAGCGCGAATCGCAGGATATCCGCGTGATCGTGGTGCCCGAGATCAATGTCGGCAATGCCGCGTTGGCTTACGCTGCGATCAATCCGGCGATCGGACTCGGTGCATTCGTGGCTCAGCTCGTGCTTCGCAAGCCCTTGATTCAGGCCGGCACGCGCGAATTTCATGTCAGTGGCAGTTGGGAAGACCCGAAGGTCGAAAGAGTCCAGCGCAAGCTGAACGAACCGCTGCCCGATCTGGATCCCGAACCGCTGCCTTCTGCCACCGGCCAGGTCATCCAGCCGGTTGCGCCGGCTCCTGAAACCACCGGCCAGGCGGTCCGGTGACGGCGTTGCCGGGGGCCTCAGAATGTGCCCATCGATCCCCACTTGGCGACCACGATGAAGATTGCCGCAATCCAGATGGTTTCCACGCCCCGTCTAGCCGACAACCTGGCCATCGCGGTCCGGCTGATCCGGCAGGCTGCCGCGGACGGTGCCCGACTGGTCGCGTTACCCGAATATTTCTGTCTGATGGGGCACAGCGACCGCGACAAGCTGACCATCGCCGAAGCAGCCGGCAACGGGCCGATCCAGCAGACTTTGTCCGATCTGGCCGCGGAGCTGCGCTTGTGGTTGATCGGCGGTACCTTGCCGGTGCACTGCGAAGCGCGCGCCGACGAAATCGGTGAGCGGGTAACCAACAGCTGTTTCGTCTACGGCCCCGATGGCCGACAAATCGCGCGCTACGACAAGATTCACCTGTTTCGCTACGACGCCGGCCAGGAACACTACGATGAGGCACGGGTATTGCGCGCCGGCGACCATCCGGTGGCAACCACACTCGAAGCCCCCGGCGAGCGAGCGCTGCGCTTGGGGCTTTCGGTCTGCTACGACCTGCGCTTTCCGGAGCTCTATCGCGCCCTCAGCTTCATGCCGGGCGCTCCGCCGTGCGACCTGATATCGGTACCGTCTGCCTTTACCTACAACACCGGCAAGGTCCATTGGGAAGTGCTGTTGCGCGCGCGGGCGATCGAGAACCAGTGTTTCGTGATCGCACCGGCGCAAGGTGGCATTCACGAAAACCGTCGCCGCACCTGGGGGCACAGCTTGATCGTCGATCCATGGGGCGAAATCCTCGCGCTCAAGCCCGAGGGCGAAGGCGTTGTCAGCGCCATGCTCGACTTCGGCCGCCTCGACGCGGTTCGCCAACAACTTCCGGCACTTTCACATGTGCGCCAGTTTGGCCACAATCTTCCCGCATGATCGAGGCTGTCTCCACTCACCAGGATCCATCATGAATCTGATCCAGCGCGTCAAGTCGATTCTTCTCGAGCCGAAGCTGGCATGGGCGCAAATCGAAGTCGAATCGACCAGCACCGCCAAGCTGTACACCGACTACCTGATGATCCTGGCGGTGATCCCGGCGGTGGCTGGCTTCATCGGCATGTCGATCATCGGCTACGGTGGCATGGGCCTGAGCTTTCGCGTGCCGTTTTTCGCCGGCCTGATGAACATGGTGGTCAGCTATGTGTTGAGCCTGGTCGCCATCTTCGTGATGTCGCTGATCGTCGATGCGCTGGCGCCGACGTTCAAGGGCCAGAAGAATTCGCTCAGTGCACTGAAGCTGATGGTCTACGCATCGACGGCGGCACTGGTCGGCGGCATCTTCAACCTGATACCTGCGCTGGGCATCATCGGCCTGCTGGCGGCGCTCTATTCGGTCTATCTGATCTACCTCGGGTTGCCGGTGCTGATGAAATGCCCGCAGGACAAGGCGGTTGCGTATACCGCGGTGACCGTGCTGTGCGGCATCCTGCTGGGTGTCGTGATCGGTGCGCTGGCCTCGCTGACGCTGCCGTCGCGCGGCATCGGCAACCTGGGCAGCCTCGGCGGGATGCCGGGCGCGTCGGCCGACAAGCAGGTCACCGTCTCGGTACCTGGCGCCGATATCAAGATCGATACCGCGCGGCTCGAAGCGATGGCCAAGAAGATGGAACAGGCCGGCAAGCAGATGGAAAGCGCGCAGCAATCGGGCGACAGCGCAGCCGCCGGCAAGGCGATGGGCGACATCATCGGTGCGATGAGCGGAGCCGGCGCCACGCTGCCGATTCCGTCTGACCAGTTGAAGGCCAGACTGCCCGAGGCCGTGGGCGATCTGAAACGCGAATCGATCGAATCGCAAAGCAGCCAGGCAATGGGCATGGGCGGCTCGTCGGCGAAGGCGAGTTATGCGCAGGGGCAGCGACGGGTCGATCTGTCGATCACCGATCTGGGCGGCTTTGCAGGAGTTGCAGCGATGGCGGGCTGGGCGAATGTCACCGCCGACCGCGAGACCGCAGAGAAGGTCGAGAAGACCTACAAGCAAGGCCAGCGCACCATCAAGGAAGAGGCCTGGAAAGACGGCAGCCGCGGCGAACTGACCGTGCTGCTCGCCAATGGCGTGGTGGTCGAAGCCAACGGCCATCAGGTCGATCTGCCAACCGTGCGCAGCATTGTCGACAGCCTCGGGCTCGACCTGCTCGAAGCGATCAAGCGGCCGGCCAAGTCCTGAACGTTCGGCATGACCCTTACCGAGCTGCGCTACATCGTCGCGGTTGCACGAGAAAAACATTTCGGGCACGCCGCCGAGGCGTGTTTCGTTTCGCAGCCGACGCTCAGCGTCGCCATCAAGAAGCTCGAGGAGGAACTCGGCGTCAAGTTG
>JBDTQC010000025.1:0-15958 GCA_039932405.1 Ideonella sp. | reverse complement strand
ACGACGATCGCGGTTTGCGGCCCTGCAATCGAGGGCAGCGGCGTCAGCCTTGGCGGCCTGAACTGCGTGGCCGCCGGAATCACCCCGAAACTGCTTTCGAGTTCGGCACCGATGCCGCCTTGTGACGCAGCCAGATTGTTGGCGCCCGAGAAACTGTGCGAAATGACCAGGTATTCCTTGTTCAACTCGGTGACGGGGTGGTCGACCAATTTGAACTTGAAGCCAGGCTGGATCCGGCGTTCGGTACCGCCACCACGGCTCAATTCGTACTGGCAGTGCATTTCCTCCATGCGAATCTTTGCGTACTTGTCGCCCCAGCCCGGCTCGACATACTCGCCAGGATAATCATAGACTTCAAAGCCCGCATTCTTGTGCTCCCGCTCTTTCGGCGCAACTTTCAGCAAACGGGTGCTCGGCTTGTTGTAATCGAAATCATCGATCACATAAGCGCCCGACTGGACATCGGCATTCTGGATCCAGCTTTTCAGCGAGGCGTCGTGCAAGGTTTCTGCGGAAAACCGAAGGTCGGCACGGCCGGGGATAAAAACATGCGCATCCGGCTTGTCTGCGATCACCATCGTATGCTTGCCGTTTTCATGCTTGAAAAAATAATACAACCCCGCCTGCTCCATCAGACGGTTGACGAAGTTGAAGTCGGTTTCGCGATATTGAACGTTGTAGTCTCTCAACTCGGTATCAATGCTGCCCTTGATTTCTAGCGATTTCAGTTCGGTGGCGCGTCCGAGAACCTCTTCGATCACCGCCAGGATTTTTTTCTGCTGAAAAATGGCGCAGGTCGATGTGCGGGTCAGGAACCAGATCCACGGGCTCATCACGATCTGGTACTTGAATCCGACGTTGCCCTTGAAAGCCGGAGTCCTGACTTGGCCGAGCACCGAGAAGCGGGTGATGTAACCATTCAGGTAGCGCAGATCCGTACTGCCCGGAATTTCGATGCTGAGCGAGGCGTTGGTACCCAGAATATCTTTTGCCTTGTAGTCGCCATGCTCTGAAAGCAAATCGACCCGATACTCGAACATCCGGGAAATTTCTTCTTTTCCCAACACCCTCTCGACAACGAATGCCCCGTCGCCCTTGACGGTTCCGATTTGAAGAAATCTGCTCATGATTGAACCCCTTGAGTTCGCTTTTCTAATTTGACGATTCGGCGCCGGGAATTCGAACGGCTGTGACCAGAAATCCGGCCACATCCTTGTCTGTTTCCTTGCGCAATGTCTTGCAGGTCAAGCCCGCCACTGAAAACCCATTCTCGCGAACGACTCTCAGGACATATTCTCTTGAATGGCTGTAGCGTCCATGGATCTGGAGGTGGAAGTCTGCACTGCGGTCAACCAGGGATTCCAGCGTGAAAATCACCACGCCAAAACCGCGCAACGAGCGGTGCGCGGCGATCAGAAATCCAGCGAGGTCGCCAAAATAGCACAGCGTATCCGCGCTGATCACCGCATCGAACGTCGCCGGCGACTTTTCCAGGTACTCGGTCAGTTCTGCTCGCTCGAGGCAATCGTACAAGCGCCGCTTTTCGGCCTGCTGCAACATGCCCTGCGATAGATCAACCCCCACCAGGCGTCCGCAAAACGGCTTGATGAGCGGCGCACACAAACCGGTTCCGCATCCGGCGTCGAGAATTGCCGGGGCGTCCGGCAGCGCCGAGACAATCGCTGTCAGCGCTTGAGTCACCAGCGCGGGGGCACGATACTCGAGCAGATCGAGTTTATGGTCAAAGGATTCCGCAAACTTGTCGAATTCATCACGAACATAATCGTCGGACGCGCGCAGCGGGGTTTCCTTGCCGAGGATGCCGGCCCGCAGGTGATCGATTTTCGGATTTTCGGGGTCGAGGGTCTGCCACTTCTGCAGCGCCGCCAACGACAGCGCGGTGTCGCCCAACTCGAAATGGCAAATACTCAACAGCTGATGTGACGCCGCGATATCCGGCTGCAGTTCGATCGACCGGTTGAGCGACGCGACCGCCTCCGGCAATCGCCCGCCAGCCTTGAGCATTCGCGCAAAGTTGTGGTGCAGCTCGTGGCGCTTCGGGTCCAGCCGCAAGCCCTCTCGAAAAGCTGCTTCGCTGGCCTCCAGCTGATCGGCGTGCAGGTACGCGATGCCCAGGTTGTTGTAATTGGTGGGCGATTCCGGATCGAGCCGCTGGGCACGTTGAAGCGGAATCAGCGCCTCGATGAACTGCTCTGTCTCGATCAAGACATTGCCCAGATTCATCCACGGTCCGGGCGCCTCCGGAACCAGCTGAGTGGTCCGGCGAAGGTAAGGAATCGCCTCGGCGGTTCGCCCCTGTTGATGCCTCAGCAGACCGAAGAAGTGAAGTGCATTCGGCTCATCGGGCATCTGATCGAGGATCTGCACAAAGATGCTTTCGGCGGCGTCGAATCGACCCTCTCGCAAATCCGCCTGCGCGCGCTCGAGCGCATCGGAAAGTGTCATGTTCAGTTCAGCCGGGCCGACTTCGGCGCCTGGTGCTCTCCCCTGCGTCGACGAATCGACGCTCGCATGACCGGTCATTTGCCGTCTCCCGTTGCCGAATCATCGGCAGCAGAGCCACCGACCCCCTGAATCTTGCGGACCAGCCGGGAGGCCCATCCACCGCGCGCCGCGGCCGTGCGCATCAGGATCACAGAGATGTTGTCCTTGCCGCCCTTTTGATTGGCTTGCACGATCAGTTGATCGGCTTTGGACGGCAAATCGCCGTTGGCGCGCAACAAAGCCTCGATCTGGCCGTCGTCCAACATGTCGGTCAGGCCGTCCGAGCACATCAGAAAGGTGTCTCCGGGCTGGGTATCGTGGTCGTGTACTTCCAGATCGATTTCGTCGTCGATGCCGAGAGCCCGGGTCACGATATTCTTGAACCGGGTGTTCAGCAGGGCATCGATCTGCAGCGCTCCCTGGGCGATCTGCTCGTCGACCCAGCAATGGTCGCGGGTCAGCTGCTGGATCCGCCCGTCGCGGTGCCGGTACGCGCGTGAATCGCCCAGGTGCCCGATGACGATGCGGCCCGCCATCAGCACCGCAACCACCAGCGTGGCGCCCATTCCTTCGCGGTCGGGATCTCGCTTGGCCGAATTGATGATCGCCGCGTTGGCACGCTGGGCCGCAAAGCGCAGGTCTTCCGCCAAGGCCGCGCCGCTGTGGCCCGGGTCGTTCAGGTCGATGTGTGGCAATGCCGATTCGAGTTCGGCGCGAATCTCATCGATCGCCAGCTGACTCGCCACTTCACCCGCGGCGTAACCACCCATTCCGTCAGCAAGGATCGCAAACCCCAGCGATTCATCGGCATAGACGGCGTCTTCGTTGCCGGAACGCACCATGCCCTTGTCGCTGGCGCATACGATCTGATATCGATCGACCATCAACAGACCTCAGCACCGGCCGATCGGGCGAAGCAAGGCGAACCGGTCCCGGCGCCGACTGAATGTCGGCACGGGTGCTCGACGAAGCGTCGAACTGCGATCATCAAACCCGAGTGGCACACACCATTCCTCCTCCACACCGCTCAATGGCGCTAGTTTGGTGGCAGACGGCCCGTTGCGACGCAACTCAGAGCGGTTGAATCGCTGATTCGTGTCAATTAGTACCGGCGCGCGCCGCTTCTATCGCTTCTTCTTCAGCTTTCTGCTTTGCTCGGAATACGCCTTCGAGAATTCCTGGTTCAGCAATCGATCGAAATGATCCTCGGCTTCGTGCTGCAACTCGGCATACATGTCGAGGAACCGTTCCCACAACCGCGATTTGTGAAACGCCGGCAACACATTTTTCAACGCACCGGTTTTCTTGATACGGCCCTCGATGACTTCGGGCGAAAACATCTTCAGCGCCGCGAGCAAGGCGGCCCGGGTTCCGGCCATCACGGCCATCTCATGGGCACAGATGTCCCAGATCGTATCTTCGACGGCCTTTCCGGGCGGCATGAACAATCGGTTGCCGTGTTGGCGCAGATCGACCAGGTAGGCAATTGCGTCGCGCGGCGAATCGGCATGTTTGAGCGGGTTGTTCTCGCGCGACGCAATCATCGTTCGATCCTCGATGTGCAACTCGCTCTTCAACTGCGAGCGCATGTCGAGCATGCGAAACAGCCCGTCGGTCGACATCCGAAGCAATTCGCCAACCAGGCGAACAGTCTGCTCCGGATTCGCGGTATCGAGCTCACCCACTTCCAGACCGAGTGCTTCTGCCAGCACGCTCATCAAGTGCTCGGCCTGCAAGGCGTCTACCGCGGCATGCGCATCCGCAGCCGCCATCGGCCCAGCGGCGAGCGGCGGCGCAGCGTCGAAAACAGCCGCGGCTGGCGCCTGCGTCGGCATGACATTCGGAGGGCTCGATCCACCATGCCGATTCGGATCCATCGCCTCGGCAACGACAGGCGGCGCCAACGGCGGCACCGGCGCAGCACCAACAGACAACGCAGCCGGCAACGGAACCTCAGCCGCAAAAGCAGGTGCTGCTGCAGGTGGCAACTCGAAGAACGGCTCCGGCAACTCCGCAACGGTTGGCGCGGGCGCCACTGGCGGCTGCGCGGCCGACGGCAGGTCGAAAAACGGTTCGGGCAAGGGCGCGACCGACGGCGCCGGGGCGGCGGCTGGCGCTCCGAAATCCCTTTCGAGGGACTTGAAGATGTCGTCGTCGAAGCCGAACGGATCCGAAGGTGGCGGCGCGACTGGCGCGGGCATCGGCACTTGAGGGCGGGCGGCCTGATTCAGCGGCATGTCCAACGCCGAAGTTCGGTACAGATTGGGTGCGCCACCCCCCAAGGTATCCGCAAAGGGATCGTTTTCGAGCGTCGTTCCGATACCGAGAAACTGATCCAGCCGATTGTCGGGCGGCAAATTCATGGCGGGCGGTGCGGGCGCACTGGCCGGCGCCGAGGACGGTGCGGAATCCTTCAACAGTTCCGAAAAGTTGGAGTTCTCCGGAGGTGCATCGAAAAAATCATCGAGTGAGCCAGCTGCACCGGTCGGCACGGCTGGCGCGGCCTTCGCGGGCGCATTGAACCAATCCGGCGCAGGTGGCGGCGCGGCTGCCGGCCTGGCGGCTGCCGCGCCGAGGCCGTCGAACAAGTCGAACGGGTTCGACGAACTGGCGGGCTGCGCAGACGCCGATCCGAACAGCGACGGCGCAGGTGTGGCAACCGGAGCGCTGGCAGTGGCCGATATGTCGGCGCGCAACAGGTATTCACCAATCAGGATCTGGTCGCCGTTGTTGATATCGACCGCCTCGCCGGGGCTGACCACCGCGTCGTTGACCATCACGCTGTTGACCTTGGAGACAACCTTGATCGAGAAGCCATCGCCTCGCCACCGGATCTCGGCGTGTTCGCGAGAGATGTGGCGATTGGGGTCGGGCAGGATCAACTTGCACGGGGGGCTGCGCCCGATCCTTCCTCCCGACGCGTCGAATTGAGCATGAATGCTCTGCGGGGTATCGGGCGGCGGGCAGCTCAGGGTTTGAATCGTCAGCAGCATCGGTTCACCAAACAACGTTGAAAATCATTATCGGGCCTGATTCGCGCCCTGTCAGCCCCACAGCTTCGCGTTTGCCCCGCGCCGCCTAGAATTGAAGGTTTCCCCATGTACCGGCCCTCACAGCCACTGGATCAACACCATGTACCGCTGTTTCGCCCTCGCCGTTGCACTGACAAGTCTGCCTGTCGGCGCATCGGCGCAAATGCAGCGGCTGTTCCCCGCCGACGCCCTGCGCGGTGAGATCGAATTTCTGCAGCCACCCGAAATCCGGCTGAACAAGGCCGGCGCCCGGCTCGCACCAGGCTCGCGAATCCGTGCTCAAGACAACATGTTGCAGATGTCGGGTTCGTTGATCGGGTCGAAGTTTGCAGTCAACTACACGATCGACACCTACGGCCTGGTACGTGACGTGTGGATTCTTCGCCCCGAGGAAACCCGCATGCGTCCCTGGCCGCGCACGCTGGCCGAGACCCAAGCGTGGGCGTTCGATCCGGTGGCGCAGACCTGGAGCAAGCCATGAGCGACGCCAAAGACCAACCAATCCGTGCCGGCAGTCGAAAGGTTTTCATCAAGACCTTTGGTTGCCAGATGAATGAGTACGACTCCGACAAGATGGTCGACGTCCTGCACGCCGCCGAAGGCTACGAGACGACCACCGATGTCGAGCAGGCCGATCTGATCCTGTTCAATACGTGTTCGGTGCGCGAGAAGGCTCAGGAGAAGGTTTTCAGCGATCTGGGCCGCGTCAAGCACCTGAAGGACAAGGGCGTGCTGATCGGCGTCGGCGGCTGCGTGGCAAGCCAGGAAGGTGCTGCCATCGTGGCGCGCGCGCCGTATGTCGACATCGTCTTCGGACCGCAGACACTGCACCGCCTGCCGCAGCTGATCAAGCAGCGGCAGCTGGAGCAACGCCCGCAGGTCGACATCAGTTTCCCCGAGATCGAGAAGTTCGATCATCTGCCGCCAGCGCGGGTGCAGGGTGGCAGCGCGTTCGTCTCGATCATGGAAGGCTGCTCCAAATATTGCAGCTACTGCGTAGTTCCCTACACCCGCGGCGAGGAAGTGTCGCGGCCGTTCGAAGACGTGTTGACCGAAGTCGCCGGACTGGCCGATCAGGGTGTCAAGGAGGTCACGCTGCTTGGCCAGAACGTCAACGGCTACCGCGGAACAATGGGCCATACCGCCGAACAGGCGGATTTCGCATTGCTGCTCGACTATGTCAGCGATATCCCCGGTATCGAGCGGATTCGCTACACAACCAGCCACCCCAACGAATTCGGGCAACGGCTGATCGATGCCTACGCGCGCCTGCCCAAGCTCGTCAATCATGTCCACCTGCCGGTGCAGCACGGCAGTGATCGCATCCTGATGGCGATGAAACGCGGCTACACGGCGATGGAATACAAGAGCACGATCCGCAGGCTGCGCCTGGTGCGGCCGGACATCAGCTTGTCGAGCGATTTCATCGTCGGCTTTCCTGGCGAAACCGATGAAGATTTCACGAAATTGATGAAGATGATCGAAGAGCTCGGCTTCGACAACAGTTTCAGCTTTGTCTTCAGCGCACGCCCCGGCACGCCGGCCGCGGCGCTGGCAGACGGCACGGCGCAGCCAGTCAAGCTGAAGCGACTGCAGACCTTGCAGGCGGCGATCGAGGACAACGCTCAGCGCATCAGCCGCTCGATGGTTGGCTCGACCCAGCGCATTCTGGTCGAAGGGCCGTCGCGCAAGCTGAATGGCGATATCGCCGAATTGATGGGCCGCACCGAGTGCAACCGGATCGTCAATTTCCCTGCCGGTGCGCAGGCTGCGCGACTGACCGGCCAGCTGATCGATGTGCGGATCACCGAGACTCGTCCGCACTCGATTCGGGGCGAATTGGTCGTCGAAGAAAGCATTGCGGTGTGACTGCGTGGGCGCACCAGGGATGACTGCCGCCTGTCGCGGCTGAACCACCATGTTGCAAACCTTGAAGTCGGTGCTGCTGGCGCCCTGGTGGCTGCTCGAGTTGTTCACATCGGCCAAATCGTTCCGCGACAACCCGTTGCTCGGCTCGCACCTTCTGAACCGTCTGGGCTTGCATCGTTGGCGCTTGCAGGCAGCGCACGGTTTGACCAGACGGCGTCGCGCCCGCCTGGCCAGACTGATATCGGACGCCGACCGGCAGGCGTTCGAGCGCGACGGCTTCGTCGTACATCGTGATCTGCTGCCGGCTGCCGTATTCGACGATCTGCGCGCCAGGCTGCTCCCGCACCACGCACCCGCGCGCGAGATGCTGCAGGGCGACACCATCACGCGGCGCATCGCCATCGATCGTGCGATGTTGCGTGAGTTGCCGGAATTGCGCGCGTTGATCGACGAGCCGCGTTGGGCGGGCCTCACCCGTTACGTCGCCGGTTTCGGTCGGGCACCCTGGCTGTATGTCCAGACGATTCTGAATCAAGTCACAGAAGGTGACCCTGACCCACAAACCCATCTGCATGCCGATACCTTCCATCCGACGATGAAAGCCTGGTTTTTCCTGACCGATGTCGCCGCCGACGAGGGCGCGTTCAGCTACGTACCGGGTTCGCATCGGCTGACGGCGGCGCGCCTGGCCTGGGAAGGCGATCGAAGCCTGACGGCTCGCCAGAACGCCGATCGGCTCAGCTCGCGCGGTTCGTTTCGTGTCGACGAAGCCGAACTCGCCGGACTGGGGCTCCCCGCGCCGGTCCGGCTGGCCGTGCCGGCCAACACCCTGGTGGTTGCCGACACCTTCGGCTTCCATGCCCGTGGGCCCAGCGCTCGGGCCTCCACTCGTATCGAGCTGTGGGCCTACGACCGGCGCAATCCATTTTTTCCATCATCGACCGACGGCCTGCTGGCCGCGGCTGGGCAAATCGATCAACGGGCTCCGCTCTACTGGCGGTTGCTGGATCAGCTCGAACGCTGGCGCCTGAAACGCAATCCGTGGCGTGATTGCGGCGTCAAGTCAGCCGATTCACCCGCTGCGCCAGCAGGCCCTCGCGCCGGCCTCGCGGCGGCCGTTGCGGATTGAATGCGGTCACCCGGTCAAGTTCGCCAGATCTGCAGACTGGCAAGCCAACAGCCCAACGCAGCTGCGAGCACCATCGCAACGTAAGTCAGCATCGCACCGTCACGGCCAGTGAAAATCAGGCCGGCAAATGCCGCCACGACGGTCGGCACTGCCGCAAAAGGCAGCATACGCCGCCAGGCCGGGCCGCCCCGACTGGGTGAAAAGATCAGTTTGGCACCAATCGCCGTGAACAGCGCAACGAGCGGGCTCACTGCGTTCAGACGATCGGTGACGAGGGACGGCTGAAAGGAATTGTCTTGCGACCGCGGAATTGATCCATAGCAACAGTGATGCGTTTCAGGCAAATTTATAATAAGCGATGAGTGTCGTCGCTCTAGGGCTCAACCATCAATCTGCACCGCTCGATCTGCGCGGCCGATTTGCCTTTGAGCGGGAGCATATCGGACCACGTCTTCAAGGCTTCAAGCAACGCCTGAGCGGATCGGCCGAGTTGGCCATCGTATCCACCTGCAACCGCACCGAACTGTACGTCGGCGACGCGTCGGATCATGTCGGGTCGCTGGTGGCGCCTGCAGTCGACTGGTTGGCCGGCATTGGTGGTGTGGGTACCACTGTGCTGCAGCAGCACGCTTACGTGCTGGAAGGACGCGCTGCCGCTCGGCATGTATTCCGGGTCGCCAGTGGCCTCGACTCGATGGTGCTTGGCGAGCCGCAGATTCTCGGACAGATGAAACAGGCCATGCGCGACGCCGAACTCGCAGGCACCCTGGGAACGACGCTGCACCAGATGTTCCAACGTTCGTTTGCGGTGGCCAAGGAAGTGCGAAGCAGCACCGAGATCGGCAGCCACTCGATCAGCATGGCCGCAGCCGCCGTTCGCTTGGCGGGCCAGTTATTCGAAGATTTTTCAGAGCTCAAGATCCTGTTCGTCGGTGCTGGCGAGATGATCGAGCTTGTGAGCACCCACTTCGCGGCCAAGAAGCCACGCTCGATGGTGATTGCGAATCGAACCCTCGAACGGGGTGAACGCCTGTCGAGCCGTCTGGGCGGCGAGACGATGCGCCTGATTGATCTGCCGGTCCGTCTTGCCGAGTTCGACGTGGTGATTTCGTGCACCGCGAGTTCGGTGCCGATCATCGGCCTGGGCTCTGTCGAACGGGCGCTGAAGCTGCGCAAGCATCGCCCGATCTTCATGGTCGATCTGGCCGTTCCGCGCGACATCGAACCTGAAGTGGCGCAGCTTTCGGATATCTACCTTTATACGGTCGACGACCTGTCGGCGCTGGTGCAGACTGCTGGCGAGAAGCGTCAGGCCGCTGTCGAACAGGCCGAAGCAATCATCGAAACCGGCGTCGAAGGTTTTGCCACTTGGCTTGGCCAGCGCGATACGGTTCCGCTGATCCAGGCCTTGCAGTCGCAAGCTGCTGATTGGCGCGCCATCGAAATGGCCCGCGCCCGCAAGCTGCTGGCCCGCGGTGAGGGTGTCGATGCCGTGCTGGAGAGTCTGTCACGCGGCTTGACCCAGAAAATGATGCACGGCGTGATGGTCGAGCTCCAGGCCGGCGACGACAACAGCCGCGACCGGGTCGCAGACACGGTGTCCCGATTGTTCCTGCGCGGCCGATTGCGCAATCCACCCCAGGCGTAGCGCCGCACTTTCGCCCATCAGCGGCGATGTCGGCAGCGGCCTTGGCCGCATGGCATTGCCCATGCAGATCACACCATGACACCCAGCTTACGCCAGCAGTTCGAACGACTTGGCCTGCGTCTGAACGAGCTCGATGCCAGCCTCGGCGATCCGAAGGTGGCCGTCGACATGAATCGCTTTCGCAGCCTGTCGCGCGAACATGCTGAAGTGAGTGGCGTGATCGACAACTACCGCGCCTATCTGCGCCGCGAGCGCGATCTCGCCGAAGCGCTCGACATGCGCGACGCCGCAGCGGGCGACGACGAGATCGCTGCGATGGCCACTGAGGAGTGCGAGCAAGCGAGTCGCGACCTGGACCGGCTCGACCGCGAACTGCAGACCGCATTGCTGCCGCGCGATCCGGACGAAGAGCGCAACGCCTTCCTGGAGATCAGAGCCGGTACCGGCGGTGACGAATCGGCGCTGTTCGCCGCCGATCTGGCGCGCATGTACCTTCGGCATGCCGAACGCCAAGGCTGGCGCACCGAAGTAATGTCGGAGAACCCGTCCGACCTCGGTGGCTACAAGGAGGTGGTGATCCGGGTCGATGGCGATGGGGCCTATGGCGGCTTGAGATTCGAGTCGGGCGGGCACCGCGTGCAGCGGATCCCGGTCACCGAGACCCAGGGGCGCATCCACACCAGCGCCTGCACGGTGGCGGTACTTGCCGAGGCCGACCCGGCTCAGGAAATTTCGCTTAACCCGGCCGAGCTTCGTATCGACACCTTCCGAGCCAGCGGAGCCGGCGGTCAGCACGTCAACAAGACCGACAGCGCCATTCGAATCACCCATTTGCCGACCGGACTGGTCGCAGAATGCCAGGACGATCGCAGCCAGCACCGCAACAAGGCGAAGGCACTGGCTGTGCTGGCGGCTCGGTTGCGCGACAAGGAACAGGCCGAGCGCTCGGCCAAGGAAGCGGCCTACCGCAAAGGTCTGATCGGCAGCGGTGATCGCAGCGACCGAATCCGGACCTACAACTTCCCGCAGGGCCGATTGACCGATCACCGCATCAATCTGACGCTGTACAAGCTGCAGACGGTGCTCGACGGCGATCTCCACGAAATCATCGACGCCTTGACCGCTGCCCGAGCCGCGCAACAGCTCGAATTGCTGGAAAGCGGTGAAACGTGAGCCCTGACGACGACCCGTCGGCGCCGCAGACAACGGTATCGGGGGCCTTGCGGACAGCCGGCGACGCCGGAATCGAGCGGCTCGATGGCCAATGGTTGCTGTCGGATCTGCTCGGCAAAAGCAGAACCTGGTTGATCGCTCACGGCGACAGCCAGATCGACCAGGAGCAATGGCGCAATTGGCTGGCGCTGCTCGCACGTCACGCCGAAGGCGAACCACTGGCTTACCTGCTCGGCAAACAGGCATTCTACGGACTGACCCTGCAGGTTGATGCCGCGGTATTGGTGCCGCGCTCCGATACCGAAGCGCTGGTCGAATGGGCACTCGACATCCTGCGCCAGCACAATCAGCGCGCGCCAGCCTCGGTAGTCGATCTTGGCTGCGGCAGCGGTGCCATCGCATTGGCGTTGAAATCGGCCTGCCCGGCAGCGCAGGTCACGGCGGTCGATCTGAGTGCCGAAGCCCTCGCAGTCGCCACGGCGAACGGCGCCCGCCTGGGATTGGCGGTTGACTGGCGCTGCGGCAATTGGTGGGCAGCGTTGGCCGAACGACGCTTTGATCTGGCCGTTTCCAACCCGCCGTACATCGCTGCCGACGACCCCCACTTGCGCGATTTGCGTCACGAGCCGGCGCTCGCACTGGTGGCCGCCGACGACGGTTTCTCGGCGTTGCGCCAGATCATCGCAGGTGCGCCGGCGCACCTGCACCCGCAGTCCTGGCTGCTGCTCGAGCATGGCTACCGGCAGGCCGACGCGGTCGCCAGCCAGCTGCGCAAGCACGGTTTCGAGCTGGTGCAAACCCGCTTGGATCTGGCAGGCCGTCCGCGTTGCACAGGCGGCAGGTGGCCGGGGTCGGGCGGCTGATCGGACATTCCCCCTGAAAGCCACTCACGGGCGTAATATGCAAACGGCCACCCGGTCTTTTCAAGGAGATGTTCCATGCCTTCGACACGACGCAATTCATGGGTGCTGGCGCTGACCGGCATGCTGCTGTGCGGTCAGGCAATGGCCGACGGCACTGGCTTGCGAACGTTCGCAAACGATGCGCTGTGGTCCCGATGGCAGACCCGGCTGCTGGCCTCGCCTTCCTTCTCGTTGTGGCAACACGCCGTGACGGCACAGGACGCAAGCCGACAGAGCCAGGAATCGATCAGTCTGCTCGGCGACTTCTATTTTTCCAGGCCGCTGCAGACAAACCGCGCGGCGGAAGGCTTTCGAGCCACCAGCGGGGTGATCATCGGACCGCTCGGCAGCCATGTGCTTTCGGCTTTCGGTTCGTCAGCTGCGTCACGCGGCCTCGGGGTCGGTGCCTCGATCGCCAGGGCCGGACTGTTCGACACCCGCACGCCGACTACCTCACTGGATACAACCCCCTACCTCGGTTTTGGCTACAGCAGCAGCTCGCGCTCGACAGGCTGGGGCTTCAGTGCCGACATTGGCATCGTCGCTCGCAACGCTGGTTGGGGCGCCCAATTCGGGCGCACATCGAGCGGCCCGCAACCCGTTGACGACCTGCTGCGCGACATGCGCCTTTCGCCGCTGATGAATATCGGCGTCTCGTATTCGTTCTAGCAACACAGCGACGTCGTCAACAGCGGCGCCCGCGGGCTTGCTGTCCGATCCCGGGCGGAGTCGGCGTTATGCCGTATAAACGCTGTTACGGATATTTCCATCTTCAACAGAGAACACCATGAGCAACGTTCAACAGCGCATCGACGAACTCGTCAAATCCCACCGCATCGTCCTGTTTATGAAGGGCACATCGCAGTTTCCGATGTGCGGGTTTTCCGGTCGGGCGATCCAGATCCTCAAGGCTTGCGGCGCCACCGACGTGACCACTGTGAATGTCCTCGAGGACGAGGAAATTCGCCAGGGCATCAAGGAATACGCCAACTGGCCGACCATTCCGCAGCTGTACGTCGACGGCGAATTCGTCGGCGGCTCGGACATCCTGATGGAAATGCACCAGGCCGGCGAGTTGCAAGAGATGATCGGCATGAAGAGTTGAGCGCGCCGTGAGCCTGCGAGTGGTGGTCGGCATTTCCGGCGCCACCGGAGCCATCTACGGCGTCAAACTGCTGAAACGGCTGAAACGGGCGGGCGCGCAGACTCACCTGGTCGCCAGCTCTGCTGGCGTGATCAATGTTCACCACGAACTCGGTCTCGATCGTGCCGCGCTCGAGGCGCTGGCCGATGTGGCCTATTCACCGTCCGACATCGGTGCAGCGATCGCCAGCGGGTCGTTCGCCACCCATGCCATGGTGATAGCACCCTGCTCGATGCGCACGCTTGCAGCGGTTGCTCATGGCATGTGCGACAACCTGTTGACCCGCGCAGCGGATGTCAGCCTGAAGGAGCGCCGTCGGCTGATTCTGATGGTGCGAGAAACACCGTTCAACCTGGCCCATCTGCGCAACATGCTGGCTGTCACCGAAATGGGCGGCATTGTCTATCCACCGTTGCCGGCCTTCTACCATCACCCGCAAAGCATCGAGGAGATGGTCGACGAGACCGTCGAGCGGGTGTTGTCGACGCTGGCCGTGGAAGATGCCATGCCGAAGAGCTGGGAAGGTCTGGCACGCAAGGTTTGACCATTGGCCGACCACGAGAAAGGCGAACGCCAGCGAATTGCGCGACTCAGGCGCTGGATGGCGGTTCCCAGCGGCGTTGCGCCGCGAACACCAGGCCGGGATATTCGTTGCGGCCTCGGCTGCCGTTGTAGCGGCCAAGCGCCAGAAACAGATCGCCGCGCTCGAGATCGAGGTAGTGCCGCATGATGACGCAGCCGAACCGCAGGTTGGTCTGCATGTGAAACAGCCGCGCCGCATCGCCGTCGCCAATCAGAGCAGCCCAGAATGGCATCACCTGCATATAGCCACGCGCACCTGCCGAACTGATTGCATATTTGCGGAACGCGCTTTCGACCTGAACAATCCCCAAGACCATCGACGGATCGAGTCCGGCGCGCTTGCTCTCGTACCACAAGGTTTCGAGAAATTCGTTGCGCGTCAGGGTGTCTGGCTTGTAGCGCTTCAGGCGCTCGCTCATTTCGCCGAACCACGCCTCGTAGGCCGCCTTGCTTTCGGGTCGTTCGAACACCGGCTTGGGCGGAGAACTGTTGGCGATTGACGCAGACAGCGCCGATCGCACCGAGTCCATCAACGGTTCTTCTACCTGTCCACCCGCCATTGCCGGAGCCATGCGGCCGACTAGACAGGCGCTCGCACCAGCCATCAGCCAGTGGCGGCGCTGCAATGCGAAGGTGGTCAGCGGTTGCTTCATGCGGAAAGATGGGACAGGGTGACACCGACCGCATCGCCCAGCTTGATCGCCGACGGGCTGGCCTCGCTGCGTCGCTGAAATTCCACCGTTCCCTCCTTCAGGCCGCGGTCCGACAAGACAATGCGACAAGGCACTCCGATCAATTCCCAATCCGCGAACATGGCACCCGGACGCTCGCCACGGTCGTCGAGGATGACGTCGACCGACGCATCGAGCAATTGTTGGTGAAGGGCATCGGCCGCGGCCTTGACTGTCGGAGATCGGTCGTAGCCGATCGGGCACAAAACGATGGAAAACGGCGCCAGCGGCATCGGCCAGGCAATGCCGCGCTCGTCGTAATTCTGTTCGATTGCAGCGCCGAGGATCCGGGTAACACCAATGCCGTAACAACCCATTTCCATCAACTGCGGCTTGCCCTGTTCATCGAGGTAGGTGGCATTCATCGCCTTGCTGTAGTGGTTGCCGAGCAGGAAGACATGGCCGACTTCGATGCCGCGCTGGATCTGCAGCTCGCCGTTTCCATCGGGCGACGGATCGCCGGCAACGACATTGCGTATATCGGCAACCAGATCTGGCTCTGCAAGGTCTCGCCCCCAATTGACCGCAGTGAAATGGTGATCCGCCGCATTGGCCCCGCAGATGAAGTCGCTCATCGCGGCGACCGTCCGGTCCGCCACCACCTTGACGGCTTTTTTCATGTCGATCGGCCCCAGGTAGCCGGGACGACAGCCGAAATGAGACTCGATCTCCTGGCTGGTGGCAAAGCGGAAGCCGCGATCCAGCCCGGCCAGCTTGCCTGCCTTGATCTCGTTCAGTGTGTGGTCGCCGCGCACCAGCAGCAGCCAGATCGTGGTCTTGCCAACATCGCCCGACGCATCCTTTTCGTCGGTCGCGAGCACCAGCGACTTGACGGTCTGTTGCAGCGGCACGCCAAGGAACTCGGCAACCTCGCCACAAGTGGCCTTGCCAGGCGTTGCTGTCTTGTGCATCGGCGCGGTCGCAGGGGCGCGTCCGAGGGCCGGCGCGACGGCTTCGGCCATCTCGATGTTGGCGGCGAAGGTTGAATTCGGGCAATAGACAATCGCGTCCTCGCCGGTATCGGCAATCACCTGGAACTCGTGCGAGCGCACCCCACCGATGGTGCCGTTATCGGCCGCCACCGCGCGAAAACGAAGGCCCATGCGGCTGAAGATCGCCTCGTACGCGGCAAACATCGCGTCGTAGCTCTTGCTCGCTTCTTCCAGATTTCGGTCGAATGAATAGGCATCCTTCATCGTGAACTCGCGCCCGCGCATGACGCCGAAGCGGGGCCGGCGCTCGT
>JBDTQC010000024.1:0-16059 GCA_039932405.1 Ideonella sp. | reverse complement strand
GGCATCTTCTTCGATACTGGCCAATCCAAAGGCGACCACCATGCCGGGTTCGGTCAGCCGAATCGCCGATCCGGGCATTCCTACCGGGCACGTAGCGCCTTCCGCCGCGATGAGTCCGCCCTCGAACAAGCCTCGCACCGCCTGCACCGCCCGCGGGCCATCGAGCCCGACGTGTTTCAGCAACTCGTCGACCGGGATGCGGCCCGGATATACGCGGCCCATCGCCTGCAGGATCCTTGTGGTGTCTTGTATCCCCATCTTCCGCTCGTATCGGCAGCGTCCCTGAGCATGTGGAAAGCCCGGTTTCCCTGGTTTGCCTCGAATCTGCCAGCGCGGGCACGACGGTGTCTGTCCGCAAGAGGACCAACAGGGCCAAGGGCCGAAGATTTCCCCTTCGCCCCGGAAGGGCGCGGCGCCGACGCTCACAATCGGTTTGTCGAACCTGCCTCCCGAAATCGCGGGGTCAGATCAGGAGGACGTCTCTTGCAGAATCTCAATGACATGGTGACCTTCGCGATCGTCGTCGACGCGAGCAGTTTCACCGAGGCGGCGCGGCGAATGGGCGCTTCCAAGTCCCTGGTCAGCAAGGCGATCGCGCGGCTGGAGAACGATCTGGGCGTGCGGCTCCTGAACCGCAGCACGCGCGGGCTGAGCTTGACCGAGATCGGCGCGGCCGTCTACGAGCACTGCGTGCGCATCGTCGACGAGCGCGCGCAGGCTGCGGAGCTTGTCAGTCAACTGCAGTCCGAACCGCGCGGCGTCCTGAAGATCACGGCCTCGGTCGCGTTCGGACGTCTGCACGTTGCGCCTGCAGTTGCGGAGTATCTGACGCTCTATCCTCGCGTCCGACTCGATCTGACGATTACCGATCGAGTGGTCGACTTGATCGGTGAAGGCTACGACCTGGCGATTCGAATCGGCCGGGAACCGAGCCCGCATCACGTCGCCCGAGAACTCGCGCCGGTGCGGCGCGTGATGTGCGCGACCCCTGGCTACTTCGCACGCTATGGCATACCAGCCACACCGCATGACCTGGCAAAGCACAATTGCCTGCACTACACCCACTTCGGCAGCCAGGGAGAGTGGCGGCTGCAGGGGGAAAGCGGCGAAATCGTCGTCCCCGTGACCGGGTCGCTTCGTGTCAACGACGACGATGTGCTGTCGCAGGCGGTGATGAGCGGCCTCGGCCTGGCTTTGCTGCCGACCTTCATCATCGGCCACGAGCTTCAGGCCGGACGTCTGCAAGCGGTGCTGTCGCACTATGTGCCGCTGGAGCGCCACATCTACGCTGTCCACCTGCCGAGCCTTCATCTGCCGGTGAAGGTCCGCGGCTTTCTCGACTTTCTTCAGGCGCGATTCGGACCAGTACCTTATTGGGATGAGGCAGACCGTACACAACTGCCGCGCGCCACCTCGGCCACATGATTTTGCAATTCGGCGCGGCTATTCAGCGGCGTCGACAAGTGAAATCTTTTGCAAATTCAAAACAAGTAAATTGCTGCGAAAGGCAAGTGATCAGGTAGTGCGGCAGCAGTTCAGTAAACGGTGCAACCTGCGTCGACGCACCGCTGTGTCTCGGCTCGAAACAATCGGATTCGATTCGGCCTACTTATCAGGCGACCATCCAGCAGCTAGCATCTTCTTTCGTGCACGGTGAGCATTCTCGCTGTCTGCACGGAGGAGGAAAGACATGTCAGTGCTCACTTGGCCATCCCAGAACTTCTTGCTGAATGCCATGCCGCAAGAAGCCGTCGAGCGACTGTGTCCCGACCTCGAGCGTGTGCCGATGAACGCCAGCCAGGTCCTGTATGAATCCGGCGTCGCCATTCGGGATGTCTACTTTCCCGCCACCGCGATCGTCTCGATGAGCTACAGCATGGAAAATGGCAGTTCGGCCGAGATTGCGCTGATCGGACGCGAAGGAATGGTGGGCTTGCCGCTGCTGTTCGGAACCACCCACTCGACGGTCCAGGCGACGGTGCAGAGCGCCGGATTGGGCTTCAAACTGCCCGGGCGGTCGCTGATCAACGAGTTCGAGCGCGGCGGGAAGTTGATGCAGGTTCTGCTCAGCTATGCCGGTTCACTGATCGAGCAGATGCAGCAGACTGCGGCCTGCAATCGTCACGCCACCCTGGAGCAGCGGCTGTGCCGTTGGCTGTTGCTGACACTCGACCGACTGCCCGGCAACGAATTGACGATGACGCACGAGTCGATTGCCGTCACGCTCGGGGTCAAGCGCGAGGGCGTGACAGAGGTTGCGAGCCGGTTGCGCCATGAGGGCGCGATCCACTACCGGCGCGGCCACATCGAGGTGCTTGATCGACCCATCATCGAACGCCACGCCTGCGAGTGCTACCGGATGACGCGACTCGATCCGGCACACCAGGTGCGTCCATCGGTCGCGTAGCACTTGGCGCCAGTCACGTCAGCCTGCGATCACGTTGCAGGCGTGTGTCGGGCGACGCACGACAATGCTTGCACGCTTCGATGGATGCCGGCAAGATCAGCTAGAAAGATTGCAAACGCTCCGGTGGCCAGCAAGGCTGCCATTGACCGACACCTGCTCATGAAACTGAATATCCTGTCGGATCTGCACCTGGGATTCGGTGCAATGGATTGGCCGGTCAACGATGCCGACGCGGTTGTGCTGGCCGGCGACATTTCGCGCCCACGCGAAGCAGTCGCCTGGGCGCTAAGGCTCGACAAGCCTGTGCTCTATGTACCCGGCAATCACGAGTTCTACGGCGGCAGCATCGACGCCAGGCTCGATGAGCTTCACCGTTTGTGCAAAGGCACCAACATTCAGCTGCTCGACAACCAGGAATGCGTGATGCAAGGTGTGCGCTTCCTGGGCACCACTTTGTGGACCGATTTCGAACTGTTCGACGATCCGCAGCAGCGCGCCGAGTCGCGGGTCGAAGGCGAGCGCCTGGTGCGCGACTTCAGTCGCATCCGTGCGCGCGAGTCGGCGCCCGAAGCATTCACGCCGGACGATTCGGTGCGCCTGTTCCGCAGCCATGAAGCGTGGCTTGCCAGCCGCATCGCGCTTGACCATGCCGGCCCCACCGTGGTGATCACGCACCACGCGCCATCGCGTCAAAGCATTCACCCGCGTTTTGCCGATTCGCTGTTGAATGCCTGCTTTGTGTCAGACGTCGAGCACCTGATGCCAGCCAACCGGGTCGCGCTGTGGATTCACGGCCACACCCACGACAGCTTCGACTACCGAGTCAACGGCACCCGCGTGGTCTGCAACCCGCGTGGGTATGCGCGCGGCGGCGTCAACGAGAACCCGCAATTCGATTCGAACTTCATCGTCGAAACCAACGACATCGAAGCCAAGGCGACACTTCCCGTTCAACTTTCCAGTCCCAGCGGAGTCTGACTTGATCACCACCGAACTCACCCGCATGTTCGATCTCGAACACCCGATTGTGCTGGCGCCGATGGGCGGTGTTTCCGGCGGGCAACTGGCGGCCGCTGTGTCCAATGCAGGCGGCCTCGGGCTGGTGGGCGGTGGCTATGGCGACCGCACCTGGCTGACGCGGGAACTGGATCTGGTCCGGCAGTACACCGACCGAGCATGGGGCGTCGGCTTGATCACATGGTCCTGCGACCGCAGCATTGTCGATCTGGTGCTCGCGCAACGCCCGCATGCGGTGATGTTGTCGTTTGGTGATCCGCGGCCGCACGCAGCGGTCATCAAGGCGGCCGGCTGCCGGCTGATCTGTCAGGTGCAGGACCTGGCCAGTGCGCGCCTGGCAATGGAAGCCGGTGCCGATCTGATCGTGGCCCAGGGCAGCGAAGCCGGCGGGCATGGCGGATCACGCGCCACCTTGCCGCTGGTACCGGCGGTGCTGGACGCGGTCGCACCGATCCCGGTGGTGGCTGCCGGCGGCATTGCCGACGGTCGGGGACTCGTCGCAGCGCTGGCGCTGGGTGCCCAGGGCGTACTGCTCGGAACCCGCTTCTATGCCAGCGACGAGGCGCTGGGCTCCGCCCGAGCCAAGCAATTCATCGCGCACGGCAGCGGCGACGATACGGCACGCACCAACGTGTTCGACATTGTGCGCAGCCTGAACTGGCCCGGCGCCACCACCGGCCGTGCGCTGCGAAACCGGTTCATGGCGCGCTGGAACGGCCACGAAGGTGAACTGACCACGGTGCTCGAGCGCGAGGCGGCCGGCTTCCATGCCGCCGTGCATTCGGAGAATTTCGACACGGCGATGGTCTGGGCCGGCGAAGGCATCGATCTGATCGACAGCGTGCTGCCGGCAGGCGCACTCGTGAAACGCATCAGCGAACAGGCCGAGCAGTGCCTCGCGCGCCTGGCTGGGCTGTGTCAGACCAATCCGCAGACGCACCCAGCACCTCAGCCTCGGACTGCTTGAGCAGCGTCTTCAGCAGCGGCGGCGAAAAGCGCCGCTGCACCGAGAGGGCATAGAAATTCTCGTGCAGATCGGGCACCACGGCATATTCCACCAGGCTTCCGCTGCGCAGTTCGTCCTGCACCACCACACTGGGCAGCAGCGCCACGCCGTCGGAGTCGCGCGCCAGCAGGCGCAACAGCGCCATGTCATCGACCTCGGCCAGCAAGCGATACCGAATCCCCAGGCGCTCGCAAAGCAGGTCGAAACCGGTGCGAATGTCGTTGTCGCGACCCGGCAGCAGCAGCGGCACTTCAGAAATATCGAGCGGAAATCGAAAGGCCTTTCGCTTGGGCCGCGGTTTGCCAACCAGGCTGACCGGCTGACGCGCAATGCGCTGGCAGCGCCAGGGATTGTCGCTGCTGGTGTGCACCCGCTGGTTGGACAGGATCAGGTCCACGGTGTGCACCCGCAGCCGCGCCAGCAGATCGTCGAGTCCGCCCGAGTGCAACACCAGTTCAACATCTTCGCGCTTGAGCAGCGGGCGCAAGAAGTTTTCCTGAAAGTTGCGTGACAGCGTCGCGACAGCGCCGATCCGCAAGACCTGGCGTTCATCGCGACGCCCTTCACGCAACAGCGCCGTCAGTTCGGCGCCGGTGGCAAAGATCGATTCGGCATAGCCGAGCGCCAACCGCCCGGCCTCGGTCAGCTGCAGGCTGCGGCCGGTCCGCGTGAACAGCGGCTGGCCGAGCTGTTCTTCGAGCTGTCTGATCTGCGCCGAAAGCGCCGACTGCGAAACATGCAAGCGCAACGCGGTGCGGGTGAGGTTGCCATCCTTGGCCACGGCCCAGAAGTAATGCAGGTGATGGAAATTCAGGCGTGACATGCGCAACCGTTCTGTATTAGTGCATCAAATGTTCTGAACAATGCATTTTACGGAACTGTCATGACTTGGCACAGTGCGGGCATCGCACCCCAGGACCCGGCCATGACCCCGCTTACCGATTTCAGTTCCACCCTGCCAGTCTGGCAAGCCACCCTGCTGCTGGGCCCGACGTTGGCGACTGGCATCGCCGCCTGGTTTGCCGGCCCCGGCACGGCGACCGATGCGGCGTGGCGCGCAGCGCGCCGAGCGACCGGTGCGGCGCTGGCTTTGGCAATGCTCTCGTTGGCCGCGATGCTGGCGGGATTGACCGGCGTTGGTCCTGGTGTGCGCGCCGATGCCGTCGGCGGCGTGGTCATGCTGCTGGTGAGCTTCGTGGCTTGGGTCATCGTGCGCTACTCGCAGCCATACCTGAATGGCGAACCCGACGAGCGTCACTATGTTCGCTGGCTGATGGCCACCCTTGCCACCGTAAGCGTCGTGGTCGCCACCAACAACGTGCTGGTGATGGCGATGGCGTGGTCGGCCACCAGCCTGGCGCTGCATCGGCTGCTGACGTTTTTCGGCAGCCGGCCGGCGGCAGTCGTGGCGGCGCACAAGAAATTCATCGTCGGGCGCGCGGCCGACTGCTGTATGTTGTCCGCCGCCGCGCTCTTGTTCGCAGCCTTCGGCAGCCTGGAAATCGACCAGATCGCGCAGCAGGCCGCGGCGGCAACGAGCCTGCCACTGTCGGCTCGGGCGGCGGTGCTGCTGATTGCGTGCGCAGCACTGCTGAAGTGCGCTCAACTGCCCTTTCACGGCTGGTTGATCCAGGTGATGGAAGCGCCCACCCCGGTGTCAGCGCTGCTCCACGCGGGCATCGTCAACCTGGGTGGCTTCGTGCTGCTGCGCTTCGCGCCGCTGGTGGCCCAAGTGCCCACGGCGCAGGTGCTGCTGGTGGTGGTCGGCACCGCCACGGCCGTGCTGGCGGCGCTGGTGATGACAACGCGCATCAGCATCAAGGTGATGCTGGCGTGGTCGACCTGCGCGCAGATGGGCTTCATGATGATGCAGTGCGGTCTGGGTGTGTGGGAGATGGCGTTGCTCCACCTGGTGGCGCACTCCTTGTACAAGGCACACGCGTTTCTCGGCGCTGGCGGAGCAGTGCGACGCGCGATGCTGGTGCAACTCACGCCGCAGGCTGCGGCGCCCGGGCCGCTGGCGCTGGCGGCGGGCGCGCTGATCGGCGTCTGCATGACGCTGGCCGCAGGCGCCGCCTTCGGCGAGCTGGGGCTCGCGCCAGCAGCACCGACTGCCATCTGGGTGCTGGCCGGCATCGTTGCTCTGGCGCTGGTACCGCTGGTGCATGCGCAAGCCCTGCGGCTGGGTGGGCTGTGGTTACCGGCGCTCGGTCTGGGTGCCTTCGGCGTGGTGCTGGCGTACTTTTCGCTGCACGCATTGTTCGCTGCCTTGGTGCTGCCGAACGTCAACCCGCCGGCCGTGCTACAGCCAGGGCTGTGGGTTGGCGTCGCGCTGGCCTTCGGTGCCCTGTTCGGGTTGCAGTGCCTCATCACCAGATCTCCGCAAAGCAGGCTGGCGAAGCGCCTGTACCCGTGGTTCTTCGGCGGCTTGTTTCTCGACGAGATGTTCCACCGCTTGGCCTTCAGCATCTGGCCACCGCGGCTCCCCGCCGCATCGTCTGCGGCCTCGCAGACTGCCGACACCCGCACTGCCATCGGCAGCCCGCAAGCCACTGCAAGAGTCCAGCCATGAACAGCAGCCTCGAAACTTCCCCGATGCAGGCCCTGACGCTGGCCGAAAACATCCAGATCGCCATCGACCGGATCGCACCGTCCTGGCCGTTGGACCGGTTGATCGCTGTCAACCCTTACTGGGGCTGGGTTGGCCGGCCGATTGCCGAAGTCGCCGCAAAGCTGGGGACCCTGGCGGGAACGCGGATGACGATGCCGCGCGAGTGGTTTCGCGCTCAATGGTCCATGGGCCATCTGCAGCGCCGGCATCTGCAGATGGCGGCCGCACGCAAGCTGGCTGCCGGGAATGTCGCCGAAGCGGCGGGGTTGTCGGTGCGGATATCGGCGTTGGTAGAAAAAATGGTCGCCGCACTGCAAGAGAGCTGCGCGCCGCTGGCGCGGCTGCCGCTGGTTACCGATCTGCGCGACCGCGGCGCGCCGCCCCGCCCCGGCCTGCGCTGGTCCGAACTCGTGACACACCAGATCAGCCAGCACTGCGCCGCCTTCTTTGATCGGCACCAGGCAAGCTGGGCGATCGACCGCTCGCTCGGGCTCTACGAGAGCTGGCGGCGTCAGCTGGCCGCCGATCATGGACTGCCGTGGCGCCAGGGGCGCCGCGCCTTGCGCACGCGCTTGGAGGCGCTGCCGAAACGACCGGAGTCGCTCATTTTGGCCGCGCTGGACGGCATGGGCATCCCCGAGGCCGGGCAGCAGGCCTATCTCAGTGCGGTGCTGATGTCGATCGGCGGATGGGCCTCCTGGTGCGCATACGAACGCTGGCAGGCAAGGCTGTCCGGTGCCGACGATGATCAGATCGTCCACCTGCTGGCCATTCGCCTGGCTTGGGAGTGGCTGTTGCTGGACGACGCGGCACCCGCCGATCGGCCCTTTGGCTGGACTGCACAGTGGGGTGCGTCCGACGCTGCTGCCGCTGCACTTCTACAGGCTCAGCACATCGACTGGTTGCTGCAGAGCGCGATGGAAATTGCATACCAGCTGCCGCTGATCGAGGGGCTGAGTCAGCCCTTGCCCGCCGCGGCGTCGAAGCCTCCCACGGTGCAGGCACTGTTCTGCATCGACGTGCGCTCGGAGGTGTTTCGCCGCGCGCTGGAGTTTGTCAGTCCCGCCGTGCAGACGCGGGGATTTGCCGGGTTTTTCGGTCTGCCGATCGCCTACTCGCCGCTCGGCAGCCCATTGCAGCGACCGCAATTGCCGGGTCTGCTGGCGCCGGCTCACGTTGTCAGCGAGCGAGGCGATGCCGGGCTGGGCCAGGTGCTGGCCAAGCAGCGGCGCAACGCGCTGCAGTGGCGCCAGCGCTGGGGCGAATTCCGCGCAGCGCCGGCGTCGGCATTCAACTTCGTCGAGACCATGGGGCTGCTGTACGGCGCCAAATTGCTTGCCGACAGCCTTCCCACGAATGCCGCCGCCGCGCGCTGGGAAGACAGCGGCCTGCCGGCAAAGGCCGCGGCTGGATTGCGACCCTGCCTGCCGCTGGTCAACGACGATCCGGCCGCCGCCGCGGCGATGGCGCGCGGCATCCTCGGCGCCATGGGGCTGGTCAGCGGCTTCGCGCCGCTGGTGCTGCTGGTCGGGCATGGCAGCCACAGCACCAACAACCCGCACGCCGCCGGCCTCGACTGCGGCGCCTGCGGCGGCCAGACCGGTGAAGTCAACTCCCGCGTGATCGCCGATCTGTTGAACAACCAGGTGGTGCGCGAGCACCTGCGCGGCATTGGCGTCGAGGTGCCCGACAACACCCACTTCCTGCCAGCGCTTCACAACACCACCACCGACGAGGTGCTGTTGTACGACACCGATGCCGTGCCTGCCGCAAGCAAAGCCCACCTCGTGCAGGTGCGCGGCTGGCTTGACGCCGCCGGAGCGCGCGCGCGCGCCGAACGTGCCGACAGCCTGGGCCTGGGCGCGCTGGTCGGCCAACCAGCCGCCTTGAAACAGGCGGTGCTGCAACGCGCCAACGACTGGGCGCAACCGCGCCCGGAATGGGGGCTGACCAACAACGCAGCCTTCATCGTCGCTCCGCGCGCCCGCAGCCGGCACCTCGATCTGGCGGGCCGGGCCTTCCTGCACGATTACGACCATCGACTCGACCCCGGCTTGCAGGTCTTGACGCTGATCATGACGGCGCCGATGGTCGTCACCAACTGGATCAACATGCAGTACCACGCGTCCACCGTGGACCCGCAGCGCTACGGCAGCGGCAACAAGCTGCTGCACAACGTCGTCGGCGGGCACATCGGCGTGTTCGAGGGCAACGGCGGCGACCTGCGGATCGGGCTACCCTGGCAATCGCTGCACGATGGTCACGGCCTGCGCCACACCCCGTTGCGGCTGAGCGTCTTCATCGAGGCACCGCGCAGTGCCATTGATCAGGTCATCGCGGCTCATGAAACCGTGCACGACCTGATCCGGCACGGCTGGATTCATTTGCTGCGCATCGAGCCTGGCACGCCGCTGGTCGAGCGCTGGGCCGAAGGTCGGTGGGTTGCAGCCCACGCAATCGCTCAGGTATCAGAGCAGACGCATGCGTGCGTTCAGTAGAAGTCGACGTTCTCGGGCGGCGCAATCCGGCGCCCGATCGACACAGCTGGCCAATCGGTCAGGCGTGGTTCGACGCCGTGTAGGCTGGTGCGGGCTGGGTGAACCAGGCATGCAGGATCTGGTAGACCATCAGGTAATTCTTCTGCTGGAAGCTGGCGTGGCTGATGCCGTTCAACACCGTGAACTGCTTGTCCGGCGAGGGCAGGCGAACAAAGAAATCGATCAAGTCTTGCATCGAGGCAATGCCGTCGAACTGGCCGCGCAACAACACGGTGGGTACGGTGATCAGGGCCGGATCGACCACTGGCAGCCGGCTGCACATGTCGATGTAGGTGCCGTTGGGCATCGAGTCGTCGAGTGCCAGGATGGCGTCGGCGAACGCCTCGACCGTTGCCTTGTCGGCGCAATCCGGGTGGTCGCGATTGAAGATCGAATGCACAAATGCGCGGTCGATCGGTCGCCGCTTGCTGGCCTGGAACTCGGGCAGCTTCTTGCGCCGCTGCTCCAGCGTGGGCGCGCCGGCACCGGTCCAGACAAACGCGTCGAGTGCCAGCCGCGACACCCGTTCAGGATGAGCCTGCGCGAACAGCGCCGCGCGCAGCGCCCCCGAACTGATGCCGTAGGTCAGAAAACTGCGCACGCCGCGCGTCGCAAAGATGTGGTCGGTGGCCGCCTCCAGATCGGCAGCGCCGTTGGCGATGTCACAGTAGATGTCGCGCGTCTTGTCGCTGCGGCCATAGCCTTCCATGTCGACGCACCAGCAGACGAACCCGCGCTCGGCAAACCAGTCCATCACGCTCGAGTGGGGGCGGCCTGGCACGCTCAGATCGAAAGTGGGCTGCGAGGCCATCGACGAGCCGTGCACGAACAGCACGGCGGGCTTGCCGTCCGGTGAACCCTCGTATTTCTCCCATAGGAAAAGCTTCACGTCGCCGTCAGGCGTCTGCTTTGTCGTCCAGTGTTCTTGTCCGGTGATCATCTCGTTTTCCAGTCAGTCTATTTTCGCGCCGGTGTCCTTGATGACGCGGGCCCAGCGGTCGCGCTCTTCGCGAAGGTAAGCATCCATTTCAGCCGGCGTGGAGCCGACGATCTCGATGCCGGACTTGTTGAAAAAGCTCTGCACCTCAGGCGCGGCGAGCGATTTTCTTGCTTCCTGTTGCAGCCGGTCGACAATCGACCGTGGCGTGGCCTTAGGGGCCAGCAGTCCCATCCAGACATAGGCTTCATAGCCGCTCAATCCGGATTCGGCCAGCGTCGGCACGTCGGGCAGTTGCGGCGAGCGCGTGGCACCGCTGACCGCAAGCGCGCGCAACTTGCCGTTCTTGATGTGCTGCACCATGCCTGCGGTGCCGGGCATGGACATCGGGACAGTGCCGGCCAGCAGATCAGCAGTCGCCTGTCCACTGCCTCGGTAAGGCACGTGAGTCAACTTGATGCCACTCATCGATGCGAACAGGGCCATGAACAGATGCTGGCCGCTGCCGTTTCCGGACGACGCATAGTTCAGCAGACCGGGGCGCTCCTTGGCATAGGCGATCAGTTCGGCAACGCTGTTGACCGGCAGCGACGGGTTGACCACCAGCACGCCCGGTTCGCGTCCGATCAGCGTGATGCCGACGAAGTCGTCGACCGGATTGAACGGCAGCTTGCTGTAAAGCGAGGCGCTGATGGCATTGGTTTGCGACGCCAGCAGCAGCGTGTAACCGTCGGGCGGCGCTTTCGCCACCACATCGCTGCCGATGGTGGCACCGGCGCCGGGCTTGTTGTCGATGATGAACTGCTGGCCCATGCGTCGGCCCATGTCCTGCGCGATGGCACGCGTCGGCCCGTCGACTGCGCCGCCCGGCGAGAACGGCACGACGATGCGGACCGGTCGCGTCGGGTAGTCACTCTGCGCACAGACCCAGCCCGGCAGCGCGAGCGATGCGACGATCAGATGGCGACGACGCATGGAGGCACTTCCTGGTGAAAGGTTGGAACCGTTACTCAGGCTTCGAAGCCACCAGCGGCGCGCAATGCGGCGCTGTCTTGACCGGCCAGCGCATGCACGAACCGGCCAGCCAGCATGGCATCGGCTGCGTTCGACGCAACCGCGGCCATGTAGACGGTTGCCAGCTCGAATGCCGTCGGCAAGGCCGACACCAGCCGCACGCCGGCGGTGTAGAGAATTTCGGTGTGCTGCGTGCAACCGATCGGACGGGCGGCGTCGCAGGCCGCCAACTCGCGCATCGCAGTGGCGCCATTCGGAAATGACCGCAGACGACCACGCACCTCGCCATCGATACCGAGGCGCTCCAGTACTTTCGCGAAATGAATGCCGGCTGTGGAGCGCTCGGGATCGGGGATGAAGATGGCATCGGCATCGAGCAAGGCGGCGCGCAGGCTGTCGGGTGAGCCGACATCGGGTGACGGATCACCCACCCGAACGGCGATGCCGGTTCGCACGCGGCCTAGCGCCGCCCGGGTGTCGACGATGACGCGGCCTTCCAGGGCCAGTGCGCCGATCATTGCTTCGGTGAGGATGATCACGTCACACGGACGACCGTCGTCGAACAGCTGCTTCATGGCGCCGACGGCGCCGAAATGCGCCTGCAGCACGGCGCCCTCGGCAGCCGAGAACGCGGGCTCGAGCGTACGCGCCAACCCCTGCGCGGCACCGGCTGACAACAGATGGATGATCATTCGACCTTGGCCCCAGAAAACTTCACGACCTTGGCCCACTTCTCGATGTCGCCTTGCAGGAAGCGCGTGAACTCGGCAACGCTCATCGTCATCGGCACGGCGCCCTGTGCGCCCCAGGCCCGCTTGACTTCCGCACTGGACGTGTATTTGCTCAAGATATCGTTGAGGCGAGCGATCACCGGCGCAGGCGTACCCTTTGGCGCCACCAGTCCAAGCCACAGCGTGGCCTCATAGCCCTTGACGCCAGCCTCGTCGAGCGTCGGCACGTCGGGCAGGCTTGCCGAACGCTGCTTGCCGGTGGTTGCGAGCGCCCTGACCTTGCCGGCCTTGATCTGCTCGCTCATCGTCGGGATGGCGTCGAACATCATCTCCAGCTGACCACCCATGACGTCGGTGCGAGCCCCCGCGCTGCCACGGTACGGGATGTGCAGGATCGAGACGCCGGCCATCGCCTTGAACAATTCACCGGCCATGTGGTAGGGCGTACCCGGTCCGGATGAGGCATAGCTCATCGCCCCGGGCCTGGCCTTGGCGGCCTTGATCAACTCGCCGAGCGTCTTGTAGGGCAGGTCGGGCCGGGTGACCAACACCAGATCCGAGTAGCTGATCGGCGCGATCGGCGCGAAGTCGCTCATCAACTTGAATGGCTTGTTCTTGATCAGCGATTCATTGACGGTATGGGCGTTCGAAATCACCAGCAAGGTGTAGCCGTCCGGCGCGCTCTTGGCCACGATGTCGCTGCCGATCAATGCACCGGCGCCTGGCTTGTTCTCGACGATGACGCTCTGGCCGAGCACCTCCTGCAGATGCTGGGCGACGGTGCGCCCGAAAACGTCGGCCGAACCGCCAGGAGCAAAGGGGACGATGATCCGCAGGGGCCGGATCGGCCACTCCTGCGCCGTTGCCGGCATCATCGCAGCCGTTGTCAGGATGCCCAGGCAGGCCAGCAGACGGGAGAAGCTTATCCGGGTGGAATGCATGGTGACGTGCTCAAATTGGGCTCAATTGGACCACATTGGTTTTGAATCGTTCAATGTAAATCCAGACTCAGGTTCCAGTCCATGCGGGTCAACCCGCCTTTCCAACACAGCTGCTCAGGTGCCCAGCAGGTTGCGACGCACGTGCAACAGATGGGCCACGCAAAGCGCGCGCGCACGTTCAGCATCGCGGTCCTTCAAGGCCTCCACCAGCGCACGGTGCTCCTGCTGGTACTCGATGCGCCGCTGCGGTGTGACGCTGCGCCGCTTCAACATGCCCCATGCGCCTTGCGCCCGCGCCTCGTTCATCAGGCGAAAGACGCCGACGATGAAGCCATTGTGCGATGCCGTCGCGATCGCCTCGTGCAAGGCTGCGTCCCAGCGCTCGAAATCTTCCAGCGTCGCGGCAGCCTCGGCATGCCGGTTGCAGTCGTCCATGTTCGCAAAATCGGCGGCCGTGGCGTTACCGGTCACCATCTCGATGAGCGCGGGCTCGAGCACCAGACGGGCACTCATCAATTCAGCCGGACTGACCGCCTGCGCGCCGGCAGCCGACATCATCGCTTCGAGCGCCGCATCGACCTCGTACGAAACATAGGTGCCGCTGCCAACCGTTTGCGTCAGCAGGCGGCGCTGCTTGAGGTCCTGCATCACGCGTCGAACCGTAGACCGCGACAATCCGTACTGCTCACCGAGCGCGCGCTCGGTCGGCAAGCGGTGCCCGGCACGCCAGGTCTGCGCGCGCAGGTTCTCGATCAGTTCATCTCTCAGACGGTCGGCAGCATCCACGAAAGCAATGGGGCAAGATTGGGCCTGAATGGTAGCATTTGGGCAATTCAGGAGAAAACCCGTGCGCCTTGCCACCGTGATTCACCAGCACTGTCCGCGGATCGGCCGCGTCAGCGATGACAGCAGCAGCATCACCTTGTACGCGTGCGACGGTGCGCTGGGTGCAATGCCGCTGATCGACGCAACAGCCGCCGGTCGGGACTGGCCGACGGAAGCCGAGACCATCGCGCTCGATCCGGCAGCGCTGATCGCGCCGCTGCCAAGGCCGAACCGCAACCTGTTTTGCGTCGGCCGCAACTATCACGCACATGCGAAGGAATTGCGCGAGAGCGTGTTCAAGGACAACGCCACGGCGGTCGACGCCTGGCCGATCGTCTTCACCAAGCTGCCGGAAACCGTGATCGGCCCGCATGCCGACGTTCGCCTGCCCGGCAGCGCCGTCTCCACGCAGATCGACTACGAGGCCGAGCTGACGATCGTCATCGGTCGCGGCGGACGCAATATCTTGCGCGCCGACGCGCTTGATCATGTTTTCGGCTGGACCATCATCAACGATGTCACGGCGCGGGATGTGCAGATGCGCCATGGGCAATGGGATCTCGGCAAGAGCTTCGACACCTTTTGTCCGATGGGGCCGTGGATTGTCACAGCCGACGCGCTCGACGCGAGCGATACCCGGGTGCGCTGCTGGGTCAACGGCGAGTTGCGCCAGGACGCCCGCACCACCGACCTGATCTTCGACATCCCGACGCTGATCGAGACCGTCTCGCGCGGCATCACGCTGCAGCCGGGCGACGTCATTGCCACAGGCACCGCCGCCGGTGTCGGCATGGGCTTCGTTCCACCGCGATGGCTGCGCCACGGCGACGTGGTCGCGATCGAGATCGACGGCATCGGACGCATGGAAAACCACTTTGTCGACGAAACCGCCTGAGCAAGTGCGCCGAGCAAGACTGATGTTGCCGATGACGGCTTCGTAGGACAAACCGCACGCCGAGAAGCGCCAGATACTTGGCCCGCGCCACGCCTGGCTGCATAGACTGGCCGGCTGGAGGAACGGTGCATGCGCGCGAAGCCGATTGATCGAGAAGACAAACCGGGCGAACAAGTGGTTCGAATGGCGTGTGAGTTGCACGTCAACGGCAGCCGCCACGCACTCCAACTCGACCCCCGAACGACGCTGCTCGATGCGTTGCGCGAGCAGCTGCACCTGACCGGCACAAAAAAGGGCTGCGACCATGGCCAGTGCGGCGCCTGCACGGTTCAGCTGGACGGGCGTCGGATCAATGCGTGCCTGACGCTCGCACTGACCGCGGCCGGCGATGAAATCACCACCATCGAGCGGCTGGCGCCTCCCGCACCGTCGCGCGCCGCGGATTCTGATCACGCGAACGACCACGTGGCCAAGCCGCTTCATCCCTTGCAACAAGCCTTCATCGCGCACGACGGTCTGCAGTGCGGCTACTGCACGCCGGGCCAGATCTGCTCGGCAGTCGGCATGTTGGCCGAGTCGCGCATGGGAATGCCCAGTCATGTCACCGCAGACCTGCTGCAAAGCCGGGTTCAGCTGAGTGCCGAAGAAATCCGCGAACGCATGAGTGGCAACCTGTGCCGCTGCAGCGCCTATCCGAACATCGTCGATGCCATCGCTCAGGTGGCGGGGGCCGACGCATGAAGGCCTTCACCTATGAGCGTGCAGACACGGCACAGGCCGCGGCCCGTTCGGCGGCCGACCATCCCGGCGCCCGTTTTCTTGCCGGCGGCACCAACCTGCTCGATCTGATGAAACTGCAGATCGAGTCGCCGCAGCACGTGATCGATGTCAACCACCTCGGCCTCGACAGCATCGGGGAGACCGCTGAAGGCGGGCTGCACATCGGATCGATGGTGCGCAATGCCGACCTCGCCGCCGATCTTCGGGTGCGCCAGTTTTACCCGGTGCTGAGCCGGGCCTTGCTGGCCGGCGCGTCCGCGCAATTGCGCAACCGTGCCACTACCGGCGGCAATCTGCTGCAACGCACCCGGTGCTACTACTTCTACGATCCGGCGCAGGCCTGCAACAAACGCCAGCC
>JBDTQC010000023.1:0-16195 GCA_039932405.1 Ideonella sp. | reverse complement strand
GGTATTCAAGCAGCAGGGCGCAGACCCGCACTTCTCAACCCGGCCTGGACCCCAGGCCATCCCGTTCCACAACCCCCAGGAGACCCAGCAATGAGACAGGTTCGCAGGCAATTCATGACCCGGCTGCTCGCCGGCGCGGCCATCACGGCCACGGCAATCGGCGCCAGCACGGCATGGGCCCAAGGCACCTATCCGAACCGCACGATCACGCTGATTGCGCCCTATAGCGCTGGTGGTGATGCCGATCTGGCGGCTCGCAATTTTGCGGCCGCCGCGCAGAAGGTGCTTGGCCAGACGGTGATCGTCGTCAACAAGACCGGCGCCAGCGGCGTGATCGGTTCAGCCCAGGTCGTCAGTGCCGCGCCTGATGGCTACACGCTGCTGCTGGCGCGTACCGGCTCGCAGGCCATCCTGCCGGCGATCCAGCCGACTGCGACCAAGTACAAGTGGGACGACTACACCTTCATCGGAACCCTTGAGCTGAACCCCTACGGCTGCATGGTCAGCGCCAAGTCCCCTTACAAGACGTTTGACGACCTGGTCAAGGCGATCCGCAGCGACGGCCAGAAACTCAACTTCGGGACGGCCGGCACGCTGACCACCAACGACATGGGACCGCGTCAGCTGTTCAGCCTGCTCAAAGTCACCGACCGGGCGCCGACGCAGATTCCCTACAAGGGTACCGGCGAAGCGACGATGTCGCTGCTCAGCGGCCAGACCGAATTCGCCTGCGGCAGCATGGGCCCGTCGATGGGTCACATCAAGGGCGGCACGCTGCGCGCGCTGATCGTCACCAATCCTGAACGCATGGCCGCGATGCCCGACCTGCCGACCGCACGTGAACTGGGCTACCCCGACATGGAAAAGATCGTCGGCTGGAGCGCCATTTACGGGCCGCCTGGCCTGCCGGTCGAGATCCGCGACCGCTTGGCTGCTTTGCTGAAATCGATTGCCGCCGACCCGGTCTGGCAGGCGGGAACGGCGCAGACCGGCTCGGTGCCCTATGTCAAGTCGCCCCAGGAAACCAAGGAGTTTGCCCGCACGCAGTACCAGCTGTACAAAGGCCTGGGTGAACAACTCGGAATCATCGACGGCAAGATGTAATCAGGTTCAGTGCGGTGGGCGCACGCCAACAAAGTCCATCGCGGCCATCACGTCGGCGTCACGCACGCCGCGAAGGGAGTTTCATGCTCGGAGCAGAACTGGTCGTCGGCGCGCTGAAGCGCAACGGTGTGCGCACGATCTTCAGCCTGTCTGGCAACCAGATCATGCCGATCTACGACGCCTGCATCGACGCCGGCATCCGCATCGTTCACGTGCGTCACGAGGCCGCGGCGGTCTTCATGGCCGACGCCTGGTCGCAGGTTACCGGCGAGATTGGCGTGGCCCTGCTGACGGCCGGACCCGGCGTCTCGAACGGGATCGCGCCGCTGTTCTCGGCGCGCCATTCGGAAAGTCCGCTGTTGCTGCTGTCGGGCGACTCGCCGCTCAGCGAGGACGGGATGGGGTCCTTCCAGGAACTCGACCAGGTCACGATGACCCGACCGCTGACCAAATTGTCCGAGCGCGTGGGTTCGATCGACGCGCTGGTGCCGGCTGTCGATCACGCGATTGCGTTCGCGCTGGCGCCGCGCCAGGGGCCGGTGCACCTGGCTCTGCCGTTCGACCTGTTGACCGCCGAGTCATCGGTCGACACGCTGCCGACGCGCGCCGCCACGGCCGATCCAGCGCACTTGCACGAGTCGACGCTGGCCGAGATCGCGGCGCTGCTTACCAGCGCACGCAAGCCGCTGATTCTTGTCGGCCCCGCCGACTGCCGCGCCCACCGCAGCGCAGCGCTGCGTCAGTGCGCCACCGCACTGCAGGTGCCGATCATTCCGATGGAAAGTCCGCGCGGCTTGCGCGATCCGGCGCTGGGCGCAGTGGCGGCGCGTATTGCCGAGGCCGACCTGGTGATCCTGGCGGGCAAGCAGCTCGACTTCACGCTCGGCTTCGGCCGCAGCGCGTTCGGGCCCGAGGCGGTGCTGATCGTCATCGACTCCGATGCCCAGGCCATCGACCGGGCCGAACGCTTGCTCGGCGCGAGGCTGCGCGTCCGATGTCAGGGCAGCTCGGCGCTGGCGCTGGTGGCGCTGGCCGAGCGCGGAAGCACCGTCGCCGTTGACCGCGGCGACTGGAGCGCCCGCGTGGCCGACTCACGCGCTGACCGCACGCTGCCCGTCGCGGCGCCGTCCGCTGCGATCGGCTCGGCCGCGCTGTGCCAGGCTGTGCAGGCACAGATCGAGGCGTCGACCGACACCATCCTCGTCTGCGACGGTGGCGAATTCGGCCAGTGGGCGCAGGCCTTCTGCAGCGCGCCGGTGCGGTTGATCAACGGCATGGCCGGGGCGATCGGTGGCGGCATCTGCCATGCGATCGCAGCCAAGATCGCGCGGCCCGAAGCGCAGGTCGTGTTGCTGATGGGCGATGGCACCGCCGGCTTCCACTTCACCGAGTTCGATACCGCTGTCCGCGAAGGCGCGGCCTTCACCGCCATCATCGGCAACGACCTGCGCTGGAACGCCGAGCATGTGATCCAGATGCGCACCTACGGCCCTGACCGCCTGATCGGCTGCACGCTCAGTGAGACGGCGCGTTACGAACTGGCCGCGCAGGCGCTCGGCGGGCACGGCGCGGCGGTCGAGCGTCCCGAGGATCTGGTAGCGGCGCTGCGCGCGGCACTCGACAGCGGCCGACCCGCCTGCGTCAATGTGCGCATCGACAGTCAGCCGGCGCCGACCTTCGCCGGCCCGACGGTCGCAGCCACTCACTGAGCAGCATCGCCGGCACGTTTGGCGACGCTGCCCAGACGGCCCGCGGCGGCATGGTGCGGATCCTGAGCGCCCCCGCTCGTTTT
Source organism: Ideonella sp. (assembly GCA_039932405.1). Taxonomy (GTDB): domain Bacteria; phylum Pseudomonadota; class Gammaproteobacteria; order Burkholderiales; family Burkholderiaceae_C; genus Ideonella_A. The sequence continues at coordinate 13,299 of JBDTQC010000023.1, read as the reverse complement.
GCCGAGACCACCGGCTCGTGCAGGGCAAGCCGCGCAGCCGTGGCACCCGGATCATCGACCGCGCGATGTCGCCGCTGGCAGGGCATCCCCTCACGCCAGGGTGTGCTTCGCGCGCTTAACATGGTCGACCGAGCCCCTGGAGCCGCCATGAAACAGCTGTCCGGCCTGGACGCGAGTTTTCTGTTTCTCGAAACCGCCGAGATGCCGATGCATGTCGGTGCGCTGCATTTGTTCGAGCTGCCGGCCGACTACCGCGGCAGCTTCGTCGACGACATGCGTGAGCACATGGCGGCGCGTCTGCCGCTGGCGCCTGCGTTGCGCCGCAAGCTGGCGCGGATGCCGCTGAACCTGGCGGCGCCAGCCTGGGTCGACGCCGAGCCTGATCTGCGCTCCCACATCGTCGGCATTTCGCTCGGCAGTGGTGCCGGCTTGGCCGAGCTTGAAAAACAGGTTGGACAGCTTCACCCGGTGCTGCTCGACCGCAGCCGCCCACTGTGGAAATTTCATGTCTTCGATGGTCTTGTGCCCGGGCCCAACGGTGAACAACGCTTTGCGATGTACACGCAACTGCACCACGCCGCAGTCGACGGCCAGGCTGCGGTCGCGCTGGCGCAGGTCATCCTTGATCTGAGCCCCGAGCCGCGCGAGATCGTGCTGCGACCCTCCGGCCGTGAGCGCAAGGGACGGCTGGCGCTGACGGTGATGCTGCGCGGTGCCTTGTCGAACCAGCTCGAGCAGATGGGCAATCTGGTGAAAGCCTTGCCGACCGCGGTCAGCGCGATTTCGCAAGTTGCCGCGCGCAGCGCCGGCGGTGCGGTCGCAGACACGGCGGCGTCGCTGTGGGCACGCGTCAAGGGGCAGGCTGCTGCAACGGCCGGGAGCAAGAGTGTGAGCAACCTGGGCCTGGCGCCGCGCACCCGGCTCAATGCGACCGTTTCCAATCGGCGCGCCTTTGCAGCGGTCAGCCTGCCGCTGGCCGAGCTGAATGCGGCGCGGCGGCGTCACCATGCCAGTCTCAACGATGCAGTGATGATGATCTGCAGCGGTGCCTTGCGTCGCTACTTTGCCAAGCACGGGCCGCTGCCGCGCAAGTCGCTGGTCGCCGCGGTGCCGATCTCCCTGCGCGCGAAAGGTGACACCGCATCCAACAACCAGGCGTCGATGAGCCTGATCAGCCTGGGCACTCACATTGCTGATCCGGCCCAACGTCTGGCCCATGTGATGGCCGCCAGCGCGGCAATGAAGTCGACCATTGGCAGCGTGAAAAATGTGTTGCCGACCGACTTCCCGTCGATTGGCGTACCGTGGCTGATGGAAGGGCTGACAGCGATCTATGGCCGCGCCGGCGTCGCCGATCGCATCCCGCCGGTGGCCAATCTGGTGATCTCGAATGTACCCGGGCCGACGGTGCCGCTGTACATGGCCGGCGCGAAGATGCTGACCAACTACCCGACCTCGATCGTCGTGCACGGCGTGGCGCTCAACATCACGGTGCAGAGCTACAACGACTCGCTCGACATCGGCATCATTGCCTGTGCCCAGGCGATGCCCGAGGTCGGCGAGTTGGCCGCCCACCTCGAATCGGCATTCGAGGAGTTCAAGGGCCTGCCGGCGGCCGCCGCCGTGGCGCTGGATGTTTCGCCGGCAGCGCCGGCTGCGCCGATCCACTCAATCGCCAGCGCGCCAGTTGCTGCCAAGGTGGCAGACAAGCGGGCAAGAAATGGGGCGGAAAAGCCTGCAGAAAAGGGGAAGAAACGGCCGGTGGCTACGGCAAAACGGCGGCTCGCCCGAACGACCGCGCCAGCCGGCAAGCAATCGAAACCGACTGCCGCTGCCGCGAAAGGCGCGGCCAAACTGAAGCCGACTGTCACCAAACCAAAGCAGGCTGTCACCAAGGCGACAACCCGGACTAGGGCAAGTGCCCCAACCGCAAAACGCGCCAGAAGCTAACATGGTCCGAACGCCGCTGCCATTTCAAGCATGCCACGCACGTCGCCGATAGCACCTGACCACACCCGATCCGCTGCGGACCTGCGTCCGCCGAATGCGATGCTGATGGCGCTCGAAGGCCGCGCGCCCTGGGAATATGCCGCGTTGCTTGCCAGCCGGCCCTGGCTGCGCCGCTTGCCGCGCGGTGACGGACACCCGGTATTGATCCTGCCCGGCCTCGGCGCCAACGATTTCACCACCCGGCCACTGCGGCGTTTTCTCGACAAGCTCGGCTACACCACCCATCCATGGGGCCAGGGATTCAACTTCGGCCCGCGCGAGGGCGTGATCGAACGCTGCGGCGGCGACCTGCGCAAGTTGTTCAAATCGCACTCGCGCAAGGTCAGCCTGATCGGCTGGAGCCTGGGTGGCATCTACGCCCGCGAGCTGGCGAAGCAGCACCCCGACCATGTGCGTTGCGTCGTCACACTGGGCACGCCATTCACCGGCCATCCGCGGGCCACCAACGCCTGGCGTGTCTTCGAATTGCTGAGCGGACAGTCGATGCAGGACACCGCGTCGATCATCGAGCAGTTGCGTCAGGAGCCACCCGTTCCGACCACGTCGATCTGGTCGCGCAGCGATGGCATCGTGTCGTGGCGTTGCAGCGTTGTCGAGCCCAGTCCGCGTGCTGAAAACATTGCCGTTCGCGCAAGCCACCTCGGGCTGGGCTTCAACCCGCTGGCGCTGTGCGCCATCGCCGATCGCATGGCGCAGCCGGCAGGGCGCTGGAAGCCGTTCGAAGCACCAGCTGCCTTGCGCTGGTTCTTTCGCGCACCCGACGTTGCCAGCGCGACCTGATGCAGGTCAGCGCCAATGGGGTGATGCTCGAGGTCGACGACCGTGGGCCGGTCAACGGCCAGCCGCTGCTGATGATCATGGGGTTGGGCATGCAACTGATTGCGTGGCCCGACGGCTTGGTCGACCAGCTGGTGGCACGCGGTTTTCGCGTCATCCGCTTCGACAACCGCGACATCGGCCTGTCGCAGAAATTCGATCACCTCGGCACGCCTAAAGTAGCAGCGGCCGCGTTGCGTCATACGCTGCACCTGGCGCTGCGCCCAGCATACCGCCTGGCCGATCTGGCCGATGACTCGGCCGCGTTGATCCAGGCCCTGGGTCTGTCGAGCGCACACGTCTGCGGCGCGTCGATGGGTGGCATGGTGGCGCAGCACCTCGCGGCCCGTCACCCGCAGCGGGTTCGCAGCCTGACCCTGATGATGACCACCAGCGGCGCGCGCAGCCTGCCGCAGCCCGGCTGGAAGGTACGGATGGCGCTGCTGGCGCGGCCGGCCGATCCACAGGATATCGACAGCATCGTCGACCGGTTCGTCAAGGTGTATGGCGTGATCGGCAGTCCGGGGTTTCGGCCAGATCCGCAGCCGCTTCGCGATCGGGTCGGCCAGGCAGTGCGCCGCGCCTACCAGCCGGACGGCACCATGCGCCAGCTGATTGCCATCCTGGCCGATGGCGACCGCAGCCAGCTGCTGGCGCAGATCAGGCAGCCGACGATGGTCATCCACGGCCTGGCAGACCCGCTGGTGCCGGTCGAGGCGGGGCGCGACCTGGTGCGGCGAATTGCCGGCGCGCAAAGCGATTTCATCGAAGGCATGGGGCACGATCTGCCGGAGCCCTTGTGGGGGCGCTTCGTTGCCGATATCGGCAGCGTGGCCGACCCGGGCTGAATCGTCGACCGCCGCGCCCGCGCGGTCGAGCAGCCAGTGCTTGCGCTCGCATGGCAGGATGCCCGGCTGTCGAGCTCGACCGGCTCGCGGCGCTTGGCTTGTCCGTCCCGACTTGACATTCTTTTACCTTAGCGAAGCCGCGCAGGTCAGCGTTTCGGCCGATGATGCGTCGAGTCACGACACATCAGAAATGAGGCGCGATGAACAAAGAGACCGATTGCGAGCTGGACAGCCCGCCTGCGCCTGCGCCTGAGCTGGAGCCGACGCTGGCGGGCGCGTCGGCAGTGCTGGCCGGTGTACTGGCACTCGCCGCCAGCCTGACCGCCTGTGGTGGTGGCGGCTCCGCGGCACCAGCACCAGCACCAGCACCAGCACCAGCACCAGCACCAGCACCAGCACCAGCACCTCCGGCCGTGCCGACCGCTGCCGAGGCTTCTCGCTTCCTCGCGCAGGCCTCGGTGGGCGCGAGTCGGGCACAGATCGCACAGGTGCAGGCGCTTGGCTATGCAGGCTGGCTCGATGCGCAACTCGCCCTTCCGGCGTCCCCCAGCCGCTGGGACCTCCTGGTGGCGGCAGGTCTGGACGACGTTGCCAACAAGAACTCGGAGGCCGGTTTCGATGCGGTTGCATGGCGCAAGCTGCTGAGCGCCCCCGATACGCTGCGCCAACGCATCACGCTGGCGCTGTCGGAGATCTTCGTGGTTGCCATCGATGGCCTGGTGGGCGGCGGCTGGCGGCAGTTTGCCGCTGCTTCGTACCTCGATCTGCTGGAGAGCAACGCATTCGGCAACTACCGTGCGTTGTTGCAGCAGATTTCGCTCAGCGTGCCGATGGGTGAGTACCTGACCTACCGCGCCAGCGCCAAGGCCAACCCGGTGAGCGGCGCGCTGCCCGACGAGAACTATGCCCGCGAGCTGATGCAGCTGTTCACCATCGGATTGCAGCAGCTCGATCTCGACGGCACGCCGACGCTGACCAACGGTCTGCCGACCGCTACCTACCAACTCGCCGACATCACCGGGCTGGCGCGGGTCTTCACCGGCTGGGACTTCGATCTGGCCGGACTGACCGGTGCGGCCGCGACGGCGACGCCCGAGTTCATGCGGCGTCCGATGAAGCAGGTCGCGAGCCGCTACGAGAGCGGCGCCAAGACCTTTCTCGGCACCACGATCCCTGCCGGCACCGACGCCACACAGGGTTTGACACTTGCGCTGGACGCGATCTTCGCGCACCCCAACGTTGCGCCGTTTTTCAGCCGACAACTGATTCAGCGGCTGGTGACCAGCAACCCCAGCCCGGGCTACGTGACCCGCGTGGCGACCATCTTCAACAACGACGGCAGTGGCATGCGGGGCAATCTGCGCGCCACGATCCGCGCTCTGCTGCTCGACGACGAAGCGCGCAATGCCACGGCGGCGACAGCGAGCCCGAGCTTCGGCAAACTGCGGGAGCCGATGTTGCGTTTTGCGGCCTGGGCTCGCGCTTACGAGGTCACTTCGCCGAGCGGCTCCTGGGCCGTCGGCAGCACGGCCGACCCCGGCACGCGGCTGGCCCAGAGCCCGTTGCGCTCACCTTCGGTCTTCAACTTCTTTCGCCCCGGCTACGTTCCGCCCAACACCGGCATCGGCATCGCCGGGCTGGTCGCACCGGAGTTCCAGATCACCAACGAATCGTCGGTGATCGGCGTGATCAATTTCATGCAGCGCGCCGTGGCCGGTGCGGTCGGCGACCTGACGCCCGACTACAGCAGCCTGCTCCCGATTGCCGACGATGCCACGGCGCTGCTCAAGGAGATCAACCTCGTGCTCGGTGCCAACCAGATCAGCGCAGCAACGATCTCGTCACTTGCCACGGCGCTAGCAACCCTGCCGGCTGGCACGGATGCCCTGCGGCGCAGTCGCATCAACGCCGCGCTTGTGCTGGCCCTGGCTGCGCCCGAGTTGATCGTCCAGAAATGAGGACAGCAACATGAACGTGAATGCTTCGCGCCGCGCCTTCCTGCAGCGTACCTCGGCGCTTTCGCTGGCGGGCAGTGCGGCGCCCTGGGCGCTCAGCCTCGCCGCGATGGGTGAGGCGGCTGCCGCAACCGCCACCGATTACAAGGCGCTGGTATGCGTCTTTCTGTACGGTGGCAACGACTATGGCAATACGCTGATCCCGTACGACAACGCGCGCTACGCGGCCTACCAGAGCATGCGTCCGACGCTGGCCTACGCGCAAAGCGCATTGGCAGCCACGGTGCTGACGCCGAGCGTTGCACTGCCAGGTGGAATTCAATATGCGATCGCGCCTGAACTCGCTTCGCTGCTGCCAATCTTCAACGCTGGACACCTGGGCATGCTGCTCAATGTCGGAACACTCGTGGAGCCGACCACCAAGGCGCAATACACCGCCAGTTCGGTGCGGTTGCCGCCCAAGCTGTTTTCGCACAACGACCAGCAATCGGTCTGGCAGTCCAGCAGCCCGGAGGGGGCCACCTCTGGCTGGGGTGGCCGCATGGGCGACCTGTTCGAGGCGGGCAACGGCAACGCCACCTTTACCTGCGTGAATGCGTCCAGCAATGCCGTGTTCCTGTCTGGCAAGCAGGCGGTGCAGTACCAGGTGTCGACCAGCGGGCCGGTTGCCTTGACCGCGGCGAAGGCCCTGTTCGGATCAACCGCGTGTGCAGTCGAACTGCAGCGGCTCATCACTGCCCAGAGCACCAACCTCTTCGAAAACGAATACACCAAGGTGATGTCGCGCTCGCTGACGGCTGGCGCTCAGCTGCGCACGGCACTGGCGGGCGGTGCGACGCTCAACACCGTGTTTCCGAGCAACAATTCGCTGGCGGATCAACTCAAGCTGGTGGCGCGCATGATCAGCACCTCGAACGAGATCGGTGCGAAGCGCCAGGTGTTCTTCGTCTCGCTCGGCGGCTTCGATACGCACGATGGCTTGGCCACTGTCCACCCGGGCCTGCTGCAGAATGTGGCTGAAGCGATGAGTGCGTTCTACGCAGCGACGGTCGAGCTCGGCGTGTCGAACCAGGTCACGGCTTTCACCGCGTCCGACTTCGGCCGCACGCTGACTGGCAACGATGGATCCGACCACGGCTGGGGCAGCATGCACTTCATGTCGGGTGGCGCTGTGAAAGGTGGCCGCTACTACGGCACTGCGCCGGTAGTCGCGAACAACGGGCCCGACGACGTCGGCCAGGGTCGCCTGTTGCCCAGCACATCGGTTGACCAGTACGCGGCCACGCTGGGCAAGTGGTTCGGCATCAGCGATGCCGACCTGTTGACCGTGTTGCCCAATCTGGCCAATTGGAGCGCCTCGCAGCGCAACCTCGGATTCGTTTAGGGTGTTGGGCGGCCAGCGACCCAAACGCAACTATGCCAACTACGCGGCCAGTGTCTCGTGATTGGCAGCCTCGGCAGTCAATCGACGGATCGCATCGCGTGCCGTCTCGATTGCCGCGGCCTTCGGTTCTGCGCCCATGCCGACGCCTTCGGCGCGCACGATGCGAACGTCGGTGATGCCGAAGAAGCCGAAGATCACCTTCAGATAACTTTCCTGGTGTTCCATCGCCTGCCCGCCGGCGCTGGTTGAATAGACGCCGCCGCGCGTCGAGGCCACCATCACCGTCTTGCCACCGGCCAGGCCGACCGGTCCCTGCGCGGTGTATTTGAAGGTGCGACCGGCCTGCGCCAGTCGATCGATCCAGGCTTTCAGCTGGGTCGGGATGCTGAAGTTGTAGAACGGCGCCCCGATCACGATCACATCGGCCGCCAGGAATTGGCTGACCAGGCGCTCGGACACCGCGTTCTCGTGGCGCTGCGCATCGGTCGGCTGGCTTTGGACGCCGACCCGGATCGCCATGGCATCGGCGCTGAAATGATTCGGCGCTTCGATGGCGAGGTCGAGGTAGTCGACGGTTGTGCCGGGGTGCTGTTCAAGCCATTGCGCAACGATCTCGGCGCTCAGTTGGCGCGAGACCGAATTGGCTTGCAGGATGCTGGAATCGACGTGAAGCAGTTTCATGGCTGGTTCTCTTGGTGGTTGCTGGGTCCGAATTCGGTCCGCTTGGAGTGATTCTATTTTTGTAGTCAATTTCTGATAAGTAGTCGAAAATGTTTTTCATCGTTCTAAAAATGGAACATGTATGGCGATGCAGGATCTCAACGACATGGTGCTGTTTGCCGAGGTGATCGAACACGGCGGCTTCGCATCGGCAGGGCGGGCGCTGGGTTTGCCGAAATCGCGCCTGTCGCGGCGGATTGCCCGGCTGGAACAGCAGCTGGGCGTGCAACTGATCCAGCGCAGCACGCGGCGCTTGTCGCTGACAACGGCCGGCGAGTTGTTCCTGCGGCATTGTGTCGAACTGCGCGAGGCTGGTGAATCAGCATTCGAGGCGGTGGCGCAGCAGCAAACCGAACCGCGCGGAACGGTGCGTCTGAGTTGCCCGGTGACGCTGGCACAGAGCAACCTCGCATCGCTGTTGCCGATTTTCCTGGCGCGGTATCCGCAGGTTCGAGTCGAAATGCTGTTGGTGAACCGGCCGGTCGATCCGGTCGAGGATGGGGTCGATCTCGCGTTGCGGGTGCGTCCGCAGATCGAAGACAGCGCCAGCCTGGTCGCCAGGATCTTCGGTCGCAGCAGCGCCCTGCTGCTGGCGAGCCCGACGTACATGCAGCGATTCGGCAGCATCACCGAGCCGGCCGATCTGGCGCAGCTCGAGACCTTGGCGATGTCGGTTGCCGACAGTCGCAGTCAATGGATGCTGGTCGGACCGCAGGGGCAGGAACATGTTCATGTCCACCACCCGCGCTATGTCGCCGATGATCTGATGGTGCTGGTCGCCGCTGCAGTGGCTGGCAGCGGCGCAGCGATGTTGCCCGACTACCTGTGCCGCGACGAGTTGCGCAGCGGCCGGCTGATCGAGGTGCTGCCGGGCTGGGCGCCGCCGGCCGGCATCGTGCACGCGGTATTTCCAGCGCGGCGTGCGCTGGTTCCGGCGGTCAGGCGGCTGCTCGACTTTCTGGTCGAGACGCTGGCGGCCACCGGTCCGTTCGAATCCGCCGGCTGAGCACCGGCCAAAATGCCGAATCGCCTGCCGAGCCGTCAGGCAACGGTCACCGCTCGGCCCTAATCAGGCCGTCTCGGCCAGGGCGTCGCCCAAGGCATTGATGAGTCGGTCGATCTCGGCTTTTTCGGCGATGAAAGGCGGTGCAAGCTGGATCGTGTCGCCCCCGCAGCGCACGTAGAAGCCCTTCTTCCAGCACGCCATGGCCACCTCGAATGGCCGTTTCCCCGGCTCGCCGGGAACCGGACTCAGCGTGATGCCGGCGGCCAACCCGAAATTTCGGATATCGGCCACATGTCTGCTGCCCTTCAGGCTGTGCACAGCCTGCTCGAAGTGCGGTGCCAGCGCCTTGGCCCGGCTCACCATGTCTTCCTTGCACAACACGTCGAGCGCGGCAAGACCCGCCGCACAAGCTACCGGGTGCGCCGAGTAGGTATAGCCGTGCGGAAACTCGACCATGTAGTCGGGCCCGCCGACTGCCATGAAGGTGTCGTAGATTTCCTTGCTGGCGATCACCGCACCGAGCGGCTGAGTGCCGTTGGTGATCTGCTTGGCAGCGTTCAGGATGTCAGGCACCACGCCGAAGGCTTCCGAGCCGGTCATCGATCCGGTGCGCCCGAAGCCGGTAATCACCTCGTCGAAGATCAGCAGGATGCCGTGCGCAGTGCAGATCTCGCGCAGCCGCTCCAGGTAACCGACCGGCGGCACGATGACGCCCGCCGATCCGGCGATCGGCTCGACGATCACCGCAGCGATGTTCGATGCATCGTGCAGCGCGATCAGCGCCAGCAGGCGGTCGGCGAGTTCGATGCCGTTGGCCGGTTGACCACGGCTGAACGCATTGCTCGCCAACAGCGTGTGCGGCAGGTGGTCGGCCTCGACGCCTTGCCCGAAATGCTTGCGGTTGCCGCCGATACCGCCGACCGAGATGCCACCGAAATTGACACCGTGGTAGCCCTTTTCGCGGCCGATCAGCCGAGTCTTGCTGGCCTGCCCCTTGGCGCGCCAATAGGCGCGTGCCATCTTCAACGAGGTATCGGCAGCGTCGGAACCCGAGTTGGTGAAGAACACATGGTCGAGTCCGGCCGGCGTCAGTTCTTTCAGCTTGTTGGCCAGTTCGAACGACAGCGGATGGCCGTACTGGAAACCCGGCGAGTAGTCGAGTTTGCCGATCTGCCTGCTCACGGCCTCGGTGATCTCCGGGCGGCAATGGCCGAGGCCGGTACACCACAGGCCAGACAAGCCGTCGAAAATCTTGCGCCCGTCGCTGTCGGTCAGGTAGGCACCTTTGGCCTCGACGACGATCCGCGGGTTGGCCTTGAATTCGCGGTTGCCGGTATACGGCATCCAGTGCGCGTCCAGCCACTGGGCATCGGTGCGCACCTCGGTGCGCTGGGGTTCGACATGGATGACGGTCATGGTTGTTGTGCCTCGCCAGCGGCGAGTCTCGAAGTGGTCAGGTCAACGATTGGCAATCGAACGAGCGGTGATCACACCGTTCCACCGTTCGTTCGATCCGGCAGCCCGAAGGTGCGCCACCGATTTCCGGCGTGCGCACAGGCTCAAGGATCAGAGCAACTCTTTCGGGATATTGCCGCCGTTTTCGGCCAATTTTTGCAGAACGGTCTTGTGCAGCCAGAGGTTCTTTTCCGCTGATCCGTCTGCCGCCTGCCCCGAATAGTGCAGATCGGCCGCGAGTTCCTTGCGTGCCGCCAAGTCGCTCGGCAGGCCCAGCAGCTTCAACAGATCAACGATCGAGTTTTTCCAGTCGAGACCCGTGTTCGCCGCAGCCAGTCCATCGAGTTTGGCGACGACGTCGATTTGCGGGATCGCGACTGGTGGCGCGGCTGGCGTGCTGGCCTGGGTCGATGCTTGGGTGGAGGGTGCAGCGACGGGATCGTCGTGGCCCATGCCGAGTTTCTTGAGGATGTTGTTGAAAAAGCCCATTGGATTTCCTTTCGTGTATGACGTGGCCGGCGGCTCACCTCGATCGAACGATACACCCATCGCCGGTGAGCACCAGCTGCCGGCAACGTCGACACGTGCGGTGGGCGGCTGGCACTGCCCCGCGATGCACGACGCACACGGCCGATGCCGGAGCGCTGATCAGGTTCGCTCGGCGAGCTGGCCCGCCCATTGCGCGAACGCATCGAGCATCGATTCCATCACCTGACCGTCGTTGCGACCGCTGCGGGCGCGCACGTGGAAGGAATGATCGGCGTCGTCGATGAGGATCAGCGTTGCCCGCGGTGCCAGGCCATCGACGACCGGTTGCAACAGATCGAGCGTCGCCAGTTCATCTCGTGTGCCTTGCAGAAACAGCATGGGCAAGGCGACCCGCCGTAGGTGCTCGGAACGCTCGATACCCGGCTTGCCGGCCGGATGCAGAGGAAAGCCGATGAAGGCGAGCCCGGCCACACCGTCCAGCGGTGACGCGGCCTCGGCCTGCGAAGTCATGCGACCGCCAAACGATTTGCCGCCGGCGATCAGCCGGCATGCCGGGCACTGCCGCGCAGCTTCAGCGACGGCTGCGCGCACCGTTTTTTGGGCAAGCGCAGGTGAATCGGGCCGTTTCGATCCGCGTTCCATGTACGGAAACTGGAATCGCAGGCTGGCGATGCCGCGTGCCGCGAGGCCATCGGCAAACGAGGCCATGAACCCGTGCTCCATGCCGGCACCGGCGCCGTGGGCGAAGACAAAGCAGCTCGTCGCGCCGGTCGGCTTTCGCAACAAGGCACTGACTTGCTGCGCAGCATCGACGTCGATTTTCAAGGCCTGGTTGTCTGCTGGATGGACCATCCGCGCAATGTAGCTCGGCGCAGCCTCAGCGCCGCCCAGCGGAGCAGGCCAGATGGCGACGCGTCCGCCAAGTTTCTCGGCCAGTGTTCTTTTTCGGGATGACTTCAATCGGCACGAGAGCCGAGCTGGCTCATCGAGCGCCCGACTCGGCCAGCTTGACCAGCGCATGCAGGGTCTGATTGACGGGCGTGGGCAGGCCCAGCTCGGCGCCGCGGCGCACGATGAAGCCATTGAGGTGGTCGATCTCGCTGGGTTTGCCGCGCGCCAGATCCTGTGCGGTCGACGAAAGCTGCGCCGGCATCGCCGCGCCGATCTTCTCGACCGCCTCGACCGCCGAATCGATGCTCAACTGCTGACCGTCGGCCTGCGCGACCGCGACGACTTCGCGAATCAGCATGTGCATCACGGCACCGATTTCCGGCTGCTCGACCATTCGGCCATACGGCAATTGCGACACTGCGGAGATGGCGTTGTAGACACAGTTGACGAGCAATTTTCGCCACAGCTCGTCGATCACATTCGGCGAGATGACAACCGGCACATCGGCCGAAGCGAACAACTCCACAACCTGCTGCAGTTGCCGGCGCCGCTCGGGAGCGTCGGCGTCGGCCGCATTCAATGCTCCGATCACCAGATCGCCGCGGCCATGATGCGTGACGACCCCCGGCTGGGGCATCGCAGCGGCCACATAGACGACTGCTGGAACCACGGTCTGTCGAACCTGGCGCGCGATCGTTGCGGCGTTGTCGACCCCATTCTGCAAACTGAGCAGCACCGCACCAGGCTTCAGCAACGGCGCGATCTCGCGCGATACCGCATCCGTATCGGTCGACTTGACGCAGAACAGCACCAGGTCGGCAGTCGAGACCGCGCCGATGTCGGCCGTTGCGCCGAGCTTCACAGTCTCGACCCGGCCGCCCATGTGCAGCTTCAGTCCGGATTCGCGGATCGCGTTGACATGTGGTGCGCGGCCGATCAGCGTGACCGGATGTCCGGCGCGTGCCAGCATCGCGCCGAAGAAGCTGCCGACTGCACCGGCGCCGACCACGACCGTGTGTTGCAGGCTGGGGGTCATATCGCTCCTGTTGTCGTCGAATGGGTCCACCAGTATGTTCGATCGCCGCAGCGCCGAGAATCGAATGGCCGCCGGGATTGACTGCCCGGCCACGCGCTGACACTGTCGAACCTTCCACCTACTTGATGAACAAGCCGGCCACTCCAGGATTTTTTGCTCGTCGCTGGCATGGCGAGGTGCCGCTGGGCGTGCTGTTCTGGCGCGACATGATCGGAATTGGCAGCCTGTTGAATCTGGCCGCCAGCGTGGTGGCGATGCTCGTTGCGGCCAGCGGTGCGCCGTTGGGTGTGGCTGTCGCGCTGCACTTCGCGCCGGTGCCCTACAACCTGTTCCTGTTTGGCGCCGTCTGGCGTAACAGCCGAAAATCTCCGATGACCGGGGTGGTTGCGCTGGGCTGGCTGGTTTTGGCCTCGCTGGTCTGACAGCTTGTTGCAATTTTTCGGGAAACCCGCAGACGCTGCGTGAATTCGGCGGCGAGACAATCCGCCAACCGAACATTGCTGCAGTCCATGGTCATGCGGTTTCCCGTTCTCATTTTGCAGACCGCGGCCGACGCGCTTGCGATTGCTGTTCTGATCTCGCTCATGATCAGTACGGTGGGTAGTCAGGCCGCCGAAACCGGCGAGCGCATCTTGCCGCCTGCAGCCTCTCCCTATCTACGCGCCAACAGCAGGCTCGCGGCGCCGGCC
>JBDTQC010000022.1:0-16263 GCA_039932405.1 Ideonella sp. | reverse complement strand
CGTTGTCGAAGATGAACGGCAGATCGAACAGTTCGAATTCGCGCACGCCCAGCGGACCGAACTTCGCCACCGAAGGCGCCAGCATCTGGACCGAGCCGATCTGCAAGGCTTCGACCTCCTCCTTGTCCTTGAACAGGGTGCTGTTGGCAAAGATCTCCACCTTGACCTTGCCGCCGGTCAATTCAGCGGCGCGCTTGGCAAAAAATTCGCTGGCCTTGCCTTTCGGGGTGTCCTGTGCCACGACGTGGCTGAACTTGATGACGATCGGTTGTTGGGCGGCAGTAGAAAGCGCCACGCAGGCGCTGAACATCCCGATGAGCAGATGGCGGAGTTTCATGGGTTGAGGCATTCGATAGAGGTCGAAAAATGGCAAATAGCCGTCGGAGCACTGTGACTCGCGTCAGGATCATCCTGCGAAACCGCGGGCAAACACTTCAGTACAAACCCACGGTTCATGTCCGGAAGACGGCTTTGCCGACAATCCCGGCTGCGGCAAGCACAAGCTGGCTTTCCGCTGCTGCTCGTACCACCCGATCAGTTCTTCGAGGCAGCGCGAACGCTGTCGACGAAGGCCTTGCCGCCAACCCGGTCGGCCATCTCGGCGATCACCGGCTCGGTCGCCTTCTCCCATTGCGCCATCTCGGCCGCGCTGGGCTTGTAGATATTCGACTTGCCGGATGCCTTGATGGCTGCGATTGCCTGGGCCTCGTCTTTCTCGGCGACTTCGTCGTTGAACTTGGTCGCATCCTTCATGGCGCCTTCGAGCGTGGTGCGGATGTCTGCAGGCAGACCGTCCCAGAACTTCTTGTTGGTCACGACGACGTAGTTGCTGATCGTGTGATAAGAGAGCGTCACGTCCTTCTGAACTTCATACTGCTTTTGTGTGTAGAGATTGGAGATCGGGCCTTCAGTGCCATCCACGACGCCCGTCTGAAGCGCCTGATAGACCTCGGAAAATGCCAGGCTCTGCGGCTGCGCGCCGAGGGATTTCATGATCGCCGCATTGACCTTGGACGAATTGATGCGCATCTTCAGGCCCTTCATTTCCGCCGGGGTGTGGATCGGCCGGTTCGCGCTCATCACGCGAAAGCCGTTGTCCCAGTAAGCCAGGCCGACGATGCCGCGGGTTTCGAGTTTCTTCAGCAGTGAGGTGCCCCCCGGACCACGTGCGAAGCGGTGCACCGAATCGATGTCCTTGAAGATGTAAGGAAGGTCGAAGACCTCGAATTCCTTGACGCCAACCGGCGCGAATTTGCCGGGTACCGGGGCCAGCATCTGCACCGAACCGAGTTGCAGTGCCTCGAGTTCTTCCTTGTCCTTGAACAGCGTGCTGTTCGGGAACACCTCCACCTTGACCCGACCTTTGGTCCGCTCCTCGACCAGCTTCTTGAAGTAGTTCGACGCCTGGCCCTTGGGCGTATCGGCAGCGGCGACGTGCGAAAACTTGATGACGATCGGTTCTTGTGCGAATGCCGGGGCTGCAAAAGCGATGCCGATGGCGGCCGTTATAGCGAGCAATGTCTTCATGGTCTGTCTCCTGGTGAAGGTCAAGTCCGGAACGAGCCGGTGTCGGGGTCAAGCGAAAACTCGTCGGCGGTTTCGGTACCGATTTGCGAGGTGGGCGATCTGGAACGGTCGACGACGCGCTGCCACTTGAGCAGTTCGGCATCGACCAGCGCTCGCAGATCTTCGGGGGTTCCGGTGTTGACTTCGGCGCCATGATCTTCGATGCGCCGCATTGTTTGCGGATCGGCCAGCAATTCATTCAACGCCAGATTGATGCGTGCGATGACAGCTGGCGGCGTCCCGGCCGGTGCAAACAAGCCATACCACTGAGTCACGTCGACCCCGTCGATGCCGGCCTGGGCCAGGGTCGGGACATCGGGCAAGGCGGCAACACGACGCGGCCCGGCGATGGCCAATGCTCGCAGGCGGCCGGCGCGGATGTGCGGCAAGGCACTGAACAGGCTCGGAAACATGAACTGGGTATTGCCCACGACGGTGTCGTCGAGCGCTGGCGCGGCACCGGAATAGGGAACTCCGAACATCGACGTGCTGCTGCCCTGCATGAAGAGTTCGGCGGCAAATTGCGGCGCGGTTCCGCTGCCAGCCGACGCAAAGCGATAGCGATCGGGCTGCTCGCGCAACTGCTCAAGCAGGTCAGCCACGTCCCGAACCGGCGTCTGCACATTGGCCACTAGCAGGGTCTGCGACGTGGCGACCAGGCCGATCGGTGCGAAGTCGACGCGCGGATCGTAGTTAAGCTTCTGCAACGACGGATTCAAGGCGTGGGTGCCGATGTAGCCGAGCATCAGGGTCGTGCCGTCGCCGGCCGACCGGGCGACATATTCACTGGCGATCGAACCATTGGCACCCGGCCGGTTGTCGACCATCACCGGCTGGCCGAGACGCGGCGCCAGACCGGCCGCAATGGCGCGCGCCATCGCATCGTTGCCACCGCCTGCAGCCGTCGGTACCACGATGGTGATCGCGCGCTGCGTTGCCGCGTCGGTTTGCTGACCCACGCCCGCGTTCGAAAACACATAGTCCGGCAAATGCAGTTCGCCCTGCAGGATCTTGCGGGCCGTGCGCACCAGCGCGGCCTGTTCGACCCGCGCGTCGTCGCCCTGCCCCTGAACATCTACATCGACTTCGATACGGCCTTGCGGATGCAGGACCGCGATCCGCCGGCGCCCGCTCATCGCGGCACCACTGCTGGCAACCGTTCCAGGCAGCGCGAATGCGGTGGCGACACCAACAGCGCCGGTCACCGCATGCGAGGCATGGCAGCGCCGCGGCGTGAAATAGCGCGAGGTCAGGCTGTATTCGGCGTCGCCAGCGCTGACCAGCACCGGTTTCGGAATCACGCTCTGGCTGACGTCACCAAGGCCCATCATCTGGCCGGCCTGTCGGCGCATCGCCTCGAGCCGTTCCAGCAGGTCGGGCGTCGAGTCGAGCTCGGCCGGGGATTCGCTGCCCCCGACGCCAAGATCGCGGGCCCGCACGATCATCATCGGCATCGCGGCATCGATGCAGGTCACTTCGATCCCATCGATGGTGTCGACGCGATGGCCGGTCGGAAACAGTGAGCCGGTGACAGCGCCCGCAGCGTCGAGAAAATTGAGGCGAATCGGTGCGGCGGTGCCGGCCACGCCATCGAGGTGGGTGTCACCGGCATAGGTGACGCGGCGGCCCGGCGTCTGCACCGTGACATCGATACGTGAGCGGGTGTTGACGTTGAAGACACGCACGGTGGTTTCACCCTCGGTGGCTTCGACCAGGCCTTGTTCGATGGCAAACGGGGCAACCCCCGACAACATGTTTCCGCAGTTGGGCCGGGTATCGACCGATCGCTGGCCCACGCCCACCTGGGCAAACAGGTAGTCGACGTCGCAACCCGGTTCGGCCGATCGCGACACGATCGCCACCTTGCTGTTGAGCGTGCTGCCGCCGCCAACGCCGTCGAGTTGCAGCAGATCGGATGCACCGATCGCACCGATCAATGCCTCGTCGCGCTGGACCACGTCCTGCGGCAGCCATTCGCGCAGGAAGAAGGGCCCCCGTGAGGTACCGGCTCGCATCAGGACGCAGGGGACGGTTCTGTTCATGGCGGCAATCATCGGCGCGAGGACCCCGATTGTGAATTGCACAGTTGCGATTGATTGATCCACAATACGCATCATTGCGCGAGATCGGTGCCAGCTGAACATCAACATGACGATCAATTTCGACTTGAATGACTTGTTGGCTTTCCGCGCCGTGGCCGAATTGGCGAATTTCCGCAAGGCCGCCGAGGTGGTGCACATTTCGCAGCCCGCCTTCAGCAGGCGCATCGACAAACTGGAACAGGCGCTGGGTGTTCGTCTGCTCAACCGAACCACCCGGCGCGTCGAACTGACAACCGTCGGCCGCGATTTCGAGCGCAAGGTACGGCAGATCCTCGACGACCTGGACATCACCCTGATGGCAATCCACGGCGAACGCTCGACCCGGATCAGCGAAGTTACCATCGCCTGCGTTCCCTCGGCGGTCAACTATTTTCTTTCCCACGTGATTGCCCGCCATCGCGCAAGTCATGCCAACGTGCGAGTCAACGTATTCGATGCGAGCGCCAACGATGTGTTGGCCGCGGTGACCCGCGGTGACGCCGATTTCGGACTCAACTTCATGGGCGCGCTCGAAGGCGACATCGAATTCAAGACCTTGATCGAAGAGCGGTTCGTCGCAGCGTGCCGACGCGACCACGTCCTGGCCGCTCGGCGCCAGCTGAGCTGGAAGGAATTGGCCGGCCACGATTTCATTGCGGTGAGCAAATCATCGGGTAACCGACTGCTGCTCGATCAGGCCCTGGCCGGGACTGCGAGCCAGCCAATCGGTTTTTGCGAAACCCAGCATGTGACAACCACCCTCGGCCTGGTCGAGGCGGGCCTCGGTGTGGCCGTGGTGCCATCGATGGCCATGCCAGGTGCCAACCACCCGCTGCTGGTCAGCGTGCCCCTGGTCGAGCCTGAAGTTACCCGCAAGGTCGGCCTCATCCATCGCCGCGGTCGCACGCTGGCGCCGGCGGCGCAACAGCTCTACGACCTGTGTGTCGAAATGCAAGGACGCGCTCCTGCCGCATTGTCGAGACCCGGCAAATCGAAGCGATAGAAGGCGTCGGAGGGCTTGCTCGTTCCAACATCAGATCCAGCCCAGCGCACCCGCTACCGCACCGGCCAGCAGTACCCACAAGAGGTGCAGCTTGGTCTTCCACAACACGGCCAAGGCCAGTGCGCCGGCCAGCCAATACCACCAGGAAGCTTCGGCCTTCACATTCGGTGTGATCAACAACCATGCCGTCGACACCAGCAGCGCCACCACCAGCGGAGCCATGCCCAGCTTGAAGGCCCGAATGCCCAGGTGGTGCTGATTGCGGTGCGCCCAACGGGTGGCGAACAGCGTGAGCAGGGAACTCGGCAACACCATCCCCAGCAGACACAACACGGCACCAAGCAAAGCCCACTGCATCCCGCCCGCATTGAGCCCCACGCTCCAACCCATCAGCGAGACGAACAAGACGTTCGGTCCGGGCGCGATCTGCCCCAGCGCGATCGAGGTCGAAAACTGGGCATCGGTCAGCCATGCGTG
This sequence comes from Ideonella sp., assembly GCA_039932405.1. Lineage (GTDB taxonomy): Bacteria > Pseudomonadota > Gammaproteobacteria > Burkholderiales > Burkholderiaceae_C > Ideonella_A. Next base: position 11,136 of record JBDTQC010000022.1, on the reverse strand, counting down.
TTCGTCCACCAGAAACCGGTGCATGCCAGGCACGACACTCATGCCGCCACCCACGGAAAGCAGCGACAGGGTGGAAAAATGAAACCACAAACTCAGCCAATCGGGCGCCGACAAGTTCAGGTTCATCACGCGCTCTTGCCAGCCTGCCGGAGCCGGTGATAGGTCCAGAGGCAAGACAGCCCTCCGACACTCGCAAGCACCCAGATCAACGGCCACTTCAGCCAGACCACGCAGGCGATGGTTGCCACCCCCGCCAGCAGACAAAAAACCTGACCGCCCGGGTGTGACCGCAAGGCCGGCGCCAGCTTGAGCGCAGTCGACACGATCAATGCGGCGACGACCAGTCCCATGCCGCGCATCGCACCGTTCACCTGCGGCAGGTGACTGATGCTTTTGAATCCGATTGCCAGCGCAACCACCAGCACGAAGGGAAACGCGAACAGCCCGGCCGCCGACGCCAGCGCGCCCTTGGCGCCCAGATACCGATCGCCCAGGATCACCGCGAGATTGGCGACATTCGGTCCAGGCAAGATCTGGGCAACGGCCCAGTCTTCGATGAAGCCTTCCGGGCTGAGCCAGCGCCTGCGCTCGACCAATTCGCGCTGGGTGATCGCCATCACGCCACCGAAGCCCTGCAGAGCGAGCATCGTGAAAGCCCAGAACAACTCGCTCAGAGAGCCCGGCCGTTCAAGCGGCAATGGTTGATCGAGTGGTTCCGGTGGCATGGGTTCGTCTGAGTCTAGCGATCGAAAGTCAATTGCGCCCGAATGGGCGCCGACCGGTATTCTGCAGGAGCACCGTCAGACGCGCTGCCAGCGCGGCATCTGAATCAGCGCAAGCTCGCCAACACCCGATCCACCATCACCCCTGACTGCCCAAGATAGTTCGACGGGTCGCACAATTCGGCCAGCGCAGCGCGGTCGAGGTGTTTGTTGATCTCCGGGTGTTCAGCCAGCAGGTCGATCAGCGGACGTTTCGTCTTGACGGCTTCGCGGCAGATATCGTAGACAAGGTCGTGCGCATATTCGCGACCAATGTAGGGACCGAGGCCCATCATCACGGCCTCGCTCATCACCAGACCACCGGTCAAGTCGATGTTGCGTCGCATCGCGTCCGCGTCCACTTCAAGGCCTTCGACGATGACCCGCGACTGCTTGAGCGCGCCGGCCAACAGGCAGAAGGCCTCCGGCAGCACGATCCATTCGATCTGCCACGGACCGGTCGAACGTTCGTGGTCTGCGACCATCGCGTCCATCAACGCGGCGGAGTGCTGGCGCAGCACACTGATCGCACCGTGGATATAGGCACTGCTGATCGGGTTGCGCTTCTGCGGCATCGTGCTGCTGCTGCCACGACCGTGGTAATACGGCTCTTGCACTTCGCCCACCTCGGTCTGCATCATCAGCTTGACGTCCATGCTGAGCTTGCCCAGTGTGCCGCCGATCAGACCCAGCAACGCACCCACCTCGGCGATGTTGTCGCGGATGGTGTGCCAGGCGATCAGCGGCTGTCCAAGCCCCAGTTCGGCGCATAGCCCGGCCTGGGTCTCCATCGCGCCTCTTTCCAGCGAGGCCAGCGTGCCGGCAGCGCCGGCGAATTCGCCAACCTGAACCCGTGGCCGCAATTGGGCGAGCCGCTCACGATGGCGCTCGACAGCCGCCAGCAGGCTGGCCATCTTGAAACCGAAAGTGATCGGGATCGCCTGCTGCAGGTTGCTGCGGCCGATCATCGGCGTGTCGCGGTGCTCTTTTGCCAGTTTGGCCAACGCGGCCGAAATCGCGGTCAACTCGCGCTCGACGATGTCCAGGCCCTCACGGATCTGCAGAGAAGTTGCGGTATCGGTGATGTCCTGCGTGGTCGCGCCCCAATGACAAAACTCGCCAAGCTTGTCGCGGCACAGCAGGTTGAGCTGCGAGACCACGCCCAGGATCGGGTAGCCGATGCGTTCGGTTTGTGCGCGCAGCTTGACCATGTCGATCTGATCGAGCTTGCAGTGGCTGATGATTTCGTCAGCGGCCTCCTGCGGAATCAGGCCGAGTTCGCCCTGCACCTTGGCGAGTGCCGATTCGATGTCGAGGTATTTCTCGGTGCGGTTTTCGTCCGACCAGACATGGCGCATCTCGTCGCTGCTGAAGATGCCCTGGAAGATTGCGGAGTCGATGATGCTTGAAGCCATGGTGATTCGCCTGCTGGTAACGCCGAAGTGTCGGCGACCTTGAACGCTTGCAGAAGTGCAAAAATCAAATCGATTGATACGCTGGACGCAATACTGAGCTTCGCATCGCACCGACTCGACTCTGCGCCGGCGCAGCCGCCCGGGCTGCAAACCCAGCGTTGCGCTGGTACCGCTACGAGCCTGAATCACAGACTTTCGTCGCCGTTGGACGCCCCAATCGACCGCTGCGTCTGGGCGAGCAAGGTCCGCAGGCTGGCCAGCGAAAAAGGCTTCGCCAACACACCCGCCACGTTCAGTCCGAGGCGCCTTGCCTCCTGCAAGGCCTCCTCGGTTTCAGCGCTGCCCGCTCCACTGGCGATGATGACCCATGCGCTGCAACCCGCGATCGCAAGCCGCTGCATGACCACGATGCCATCCATCTCGGGCATCGACAGGTCAATCGCCAGGTGAGTTGGCGACCAGCCCGCCACCGCTTCGAAAAACAGTTGCGGCTGCTCGCACCTGCGGGCTTCGAAGCCGACGCGTTGAGCCGCGAAGACGAGCAACTCGCCCACAGCCTCGTCGTCGTCGAGCACCAATAATCGTTGCTGCGCCATCGTTTCTGATCCTAATCCGCATTGTCCTGGAGCGCTGAGAACGAAGCAAGCGTGCAGCGCGGCTCGACCCACCCGCGGGCGTCAGGCTTTCTCCCCCTATCATCGAGCGGTGGATCAAGCAATCGATGACCCATTCGGCGAAGCAAGCGTCACGCTGCCAACATGCGGCGGCGGAGGGCTCGCTTGACGATCCGATCGCGATTGCTGTTGCTGGCATTGCTGGCAGCCTTGATGCCGGCGGCTCTCGAGCTGAGCCGGTTTCTCGACGTGCGCCAGGCCACGATCGACCAAGATACGGCCCGACTGGTCCAGATGGCCGACCAACAGGCGCAGACCATTGCGGAGCGAATCCAGGGAACCGCTCAATTGTTGTATGGCCTGGCCCGCACCGACGAGTTGACCCGCAACGACAACCGCGCTGTCTGCTCGCGCTTCCTGAACGAGGTGCGCGAGACCTACCCGCAATACACGGGAATCCTGACCATCAACCCAGACGGGCAGTTGTTCTGCGATTCCTTGCGAACCGGACGTGAACTGGATCTGCGTGATCGGCCGTACTTCAAGGCCGTGCAAGAAGTCTCGGGGGGTGTCATCCTCGAACCAGCCTTCGGACGCCTGACCGGCATTGCGGTGTTGCAGGTGGCGTATCCGGTGCGCAGCATCGAAGGGGAGCTTTCGTATGTGCTGCTGGCCTCGCTGAACCTGCCGAAACTGCTCGAGACCGACAACCTCGCCGTGCCTGGCGCCAGATTCTTGCTGGTCGACCAGAAAGGCACGGTGCTCGCAACGTCGCACAGTTCCGGAACTGCCGACCCCTCCGGATCGTCGATGGCGGGCACGCCACTGTTCAAGTTCATTTCGGAGCGCAGCGCGAAAACCGCCGAGGTGGCTGATTCCTCCGGCCATACCGAGGTCTGGGCGGTAGCCGACTCGGGCCCGATCAGCAAAGCCAAGATCCATGTGGCGGCAGGCGTTCGAAAGAGCCTGCTGGTCGCCGGCGCCGACCAGCGTTTCCGGCATGATCTGGCGCTGCTGGCATTGAGTGCAGTCATGCTGTTCCTGGCGGTCTGGTTGATGTCTGAATTCGGTATTCGCCGCCAGATCGACCGCCTGACCCGAATGGCCAGACAACTGGCCGGCGGAGACATGTCGGCGCGCATTGCGGCCCCGCTGCCGGGCGGAGAACTCGGCACCTTGATGCAGACCTTGAACCAGACCGCCGACTCACTGCAGCATCAACGTTCCGACATCGCGGAGCTGAATGCCCGATTGCAGCAGGCGCAGCGCATGGAAGCGATCGGCCAGCTTACCGGCGGCGTGGCTCACGACTTCAACAACCTGCTCACCGTCGTGCTGGGCAACGCCGAACTGCTGGCCGAGCTGAATGGCGACAACCCACCGCATCGGAAGCTTGCCGAATCGATCGTCGGGGCGGCGCAGCGTGGCGCCGATCTGACGCGCGGACTGCTGGCGTTCGCGCGCAAGCAGGCCCTGGATCCCAAGGCGGTCGACGTCAACGCCCTGCTGGCCAACATCGACCCGATGCTGCGGCGCACACTGGGCGAACACATCGAGATCGAGCTGATCCGCGCGGCCGGACTCTGGCCAGCCTTGGTGGACCCGGGGCAACTTGAAAATGCGTTGCTGAACCTGTGCCTGAATTCGCGCGACGCGATGCCCGGCGGCGGGCGCCTGACACTGGAGACGGCGAACATTCGACTCGACACCGAATATGCGCAACGCCACGTCGACGTGACACCGGGGGCGTACGTGATGGTCGCGGTGTCCGATAGCGGAGACGGCATCGCACCAGAAAACCTGACACGCGTGTTCGAGCCCTTCTACACCACCAAGGAAAAGGGCAAGGGTACGGGCCTCGGCCTGGCGATGGTGTACGGATTCGTCAAGCAGTCGAGTGGCCACATTGCGATCTATTCCGAGATCGGGCAAGGCACTTCGGTCAAGCTGTACCTGCCACGCATGCGCAGCGACCAGGGGCAGCCGGCAGAACCGGAGGCACGCATCGCCACTGTCGGGGGCAGCGAGACCATCCTGCTGGTCGAGGACGACGAAGCGGTACGAAGTTATGCCCAGGCCGCACTGCGCTCGTTCGGTTATTCGGTGATCGAGGCCGCGGACGGCGCCTCGGCACTGGCGTTGCTCCGGCAGAACGACCGGATCGATCTGCTGTTCACCGACGTGGTGATGCCCGGTGGCATGAACGGCCGCGCCCTGGCCGACGCCGCGCGCGAACTGCGGCCCGCCTTGCGTGTGTTGTATACCTCGGGCTACACCGAGAACGCCATCGTTCACCATGGCCGCCTCGACGCTGATGCACAGTTGTTGAGCAAACCGTATCGCCGCAGCGACCTGGATCGCGCCGTGCGTGCGGCATTGATGGCGGAGAAGGGGTGACGGGCCGGTAGACCACGGTCATGCGCTATCGTCCAGCCCGCCCCTACTCGAACAACGCCCTCCCCTTGCCCCTGCTCGAAGTCGTCGACCTGCGGGTCAGCCTGCAAACCTCGCGCGGCTTGCACGAAGCGCTGCGCGGCATCTCGTTCGAGCTCGAGCGCGGCCACACGATGGGGCTGATCGGCGAGTCGGGCTGTGGCAAGAGCATCACGGCGCTGGCGCTGATGGGCTTGCTGCCCGATGGCGCGAAGGTATCGGGCTCGATCCGCTTCGATGGCCATGAACTGACCACGCTCGACGAGCCGGCGCTGTGCGCGCTGCGCGGCAATCGGATCGGCATGGTGTTCCAGGAGCCGATGACCGCGCTGAATCCCTTGCACACGGTGGGCCATCAGATCGCCGAGTCGCTGCGTCTGCACAAGAAGCGATCGCGCAGCGCGGCGCGCGCCGAGGCGCTGCGCCTGCTCGAGCGGGTGCAGTTGCCGCAGGCTGCGCAGCGGCTCGATGCCTACCCGCACCAGTTGTCGGGTGGCCAGCGGCAACGCGTGGTGATCGCGATCGCGCTGGCCTGCGGGCCTGACCTGCTGATCGCCGACGAGCCGACCACCGCGCTCGATGTGACGATCCAGCGCGAGGTGCTCGAGCTGATGCAGCAACTGGTCGACGAAGAACGGGGCAAGGGCGGCATGGCTCTGCTGCTGATCAGTCACGATCTGGGAGTGATGGCCGACAGCGTGCAGGAACTGCTGGTGATGTATGGCGGAACGGTGGTCGAGCAGGGACCGACACGCGCGGTGTTCGATCGCCTGGCGCACCCGTACACGCGCGGCCTGTTCGCGGCACGACCGCGCCTCGGGCTGGCGCGCGGAACCCGGCTGTCGACGATCGCCGGGCGGGTGCCGGCACTGGCCGACATGCCGGCGGGCTGTCCCTTTGCAGATCGGTGCGAACGCGTCGTCGAAGCTTGCCGCATGGCGTTGCCGGGCCCGGTGGAGGTCGGGCCACAACACATCGCGCGTTGTCTGAGGGTCTACCCGGCATGACCGGCCCGGCAAGCGCAGCTCTGCTGGTGGTCGACGCCTTGAGCAAGCAATACCGCCTGCCGCGCGACCGTGTGCTGTCAGCGGCCCCGACCGTGCAGGCGCTCGACGGCGTCAGCTTTACATTGAGTGCGGGCCGCAGCCTGGGCGTGGTCGGTGAATCGGGATCGGGCAAAAGCACCTTGGCACGCCTGGTGATGGCGCTCGAGGCGCCGACGCGTGGCCGCGTGTTGTTCGAAGGTGTCGATCTGCATCGCCTGGATGCCGCCGCGCTGCGCAGCGCGCGGGCACAGTTTCAGATGGTGTTTCAGGATCCGTTCGGCAGCCTCGATCCACGGCGCACCGTCTTGCAGACCGTGGCCGAACCGCTGGCCGTGCTGCAGGGCGCCGGCAAGGCTGAACAACGCGAACGTGCCACCGATGCACTGGCGGCAGTGGGCCTCGGCAGCGCCGATCTGCACAAGTACCCGCACGAGTTCAGCGGCGGCCAGCGCCAACGCATCGCGATTGCGCGTGCGCTGATCACGCGGCCGCGATTGATCGTCGCCGACGAGCCGGTCAGTGCGCTCGACGTCAGCGTGCAGGCCCAGGTGCTGAACCTGATGCAGGATCTGCAGCAGGAGTTTGGTGTGACCTACCTGTTCATCAGCCACGACCTGGCGGTTGTCGATCTGGTATGCGACGACGTGATCGTGCTGCACCAGGGCGTGATCGTCGAACAGGGCAGCCCGCAGCGGCTGTTCAGCTCGCCCGAGCATCCCTACACCCGCCGCCTGCTCGACGCCGTGCCGGGCCGCCGTCATGCCAGCAGCGCGTGACGGCTGCCGCGGCCCTGTCTGCCCCGCCTGTCTGCCCCGCCTTGGGGTCGGCGTAGACTGAATTCGGCTGGGGCAGAATCCCGCCATCCCTCGACCGCCAGGAGAACCCGATGACCGTTTCCCGCCGCACCCTCAATGCGATGCTCGTGGGCACACCGCTGGCCGCCGCGCTGCCGTCGGCACTGGCCCAGTCACGCAAGGACACCGTGGTGCTCGGCATGACGCTCGAGCCGCCGAGCCTGGACCCGACCGTGGCTTCGGCCGCCGCGATCGGCGAGATCGTTCACTACAACGTGCTCGAAGGCCTGACCAGGATTGCGATGAATGGCGAGGTCACACCGCTGCTGGCGGAAAGCTGGACGCAGGCACCCGACGGCAAGACCTACAGCTTCAAGCTGAAGAAGGGCATCAAATATTCGGACGGCTCGGCATTCGATGCCAGCGCGGTGAAGTTCAGTTTCGAACGTGCGCGTGCTCCGGACAGCACCAACAAGGCGCGCAAGGCGGTGTTCGACAACATCTCCAGCGTGGTCACACCGGACCCGTACACCGTGATCCTGGTGCTGAACAAGGCCGACGCGATCCTGCCGTTCCGGTTGGGCGAGAACACCGCCGTCATCCTGCACCCCAACTCGGTGGCCAGCGCTGCCACCAAACCGGTCGGCACCGGGCCGTTCAAGCTCGACGACTGGAAAAAGGGCACGTCGGTCACGCTGGTCAAGTGGGACGGCTACCGCGACGCCGCCAAGGTCAAACTGAAGAAGGTGGTATTTCGCTTCATCAACGATCCGTCGGCGCAGGTTGCCGCGCTGCTGGCCGGTGACATCGACGGCATGCCACGCTTCGGGGCGTTTCAGGCGCTCAAGCAGTTCCAGAGCGACAAGCGCTTCACCGTCGAGGTGGGCAGCACAGCCGGCAAAGGCATTCTGGCGATCAACAACAAGAAGGCGCCATTCAACGATGTGCGGGTGCGCCGTGCGCTCGCCTACGCGATCGACCGCCAGGCCTTCATCGATGGTGCGCAGGAAGGCCTCGGCAGGCCGATCGGCAGCCACTTTGCGCCCACCGACGCCGGCTACCTCGACCTGACCAAGACCTATCCGCATGATGTGGAGAAAGCGAAGGCGCTGCTGCGCGAGGCTGGCGTCACGACACCATTGAACGTGACCTTGACCTTGCCGCCGCCGCAATACGCGCGCAAGGGCGGCGAGATCATCGCTGCGCAGTTGGCCAAGGTCGGCATCAATGCAAAGATCGAAAACGTCGAATGGGCGCAGTGGCTCGCCGGCCCGTTCAAGGGCAATTTCGATCTGACCATCATCAACCACGTCGAACCGCTCGACTACGCAACGGCCTACGCCAACCCCGACTACTACTTCGGCTACGACAACGCCAAGTTCCGTGAGTTGGTGGCGCAACTTGCCGCCACCAGCGACCCGAAGAACAAGACCCGGCTGTGGAACGAGATCCAGCGCAAGCTGGCCGACGATGCTGTCAACGCCTACATCTGGAATCCGGCCCAGGTGGCGGTTTTCAGGAAAGGCCTGCACGGCCTGTGGAACAGCTCACCGATATTCGCCAACGACATGACAGCCGTGAGTTGGTCGTGAACGAAAGCAACCGCGCCGCGATCGAGCGCTTCTATGCCAACTTCGCGCGGCTCGACGGCGCGGCGATGCAGGCTGCCTACGCTGCGGATGCGACATTCGAAGACGAGGTCTTCACCCTGCGCGGCGCACAGCAGATCGGCGGCATGTGGCGCATGTTGTGCGGCGCCACCAAGGCGAAGCCCGAAAGCCTTGCCGAGTGGAAGCTCCAAGCCAGCGCGATCACCGACCACAGCGCCCACTGGGATGCGCACTACCTGTTCAGCGCCACCGGGCGCAAGGTGCTCAACAAGATCGATGCCGAGTTCGAGTTCGATTCGAGCGGGTTGATCACCCGGCATCGTGACCGCTTCGATTTCCGGGCCTGGTCGCGGCAGGCACTCGGCTTACCCGGTTTGCTGCTCGGGTGGAGCCCGATGTTGCGATCGAAAGTGAGAAATCAGGCGGCAACCAATTTGCAGCGGTTTCTTGCAAGATAGCGCCTCGCTCAGCTGACGGCTTCTCAAAGGCGGGCGGGTGCGCGATTCAGCCGCGCAGGTCACCTACGCCGCCGCAAAGAACCGGCTCGGCGTCTGGTCGAACTGCCTGCGGAACATGGTGGCGAACGCACTCGGGCTTTCATAGCCCAGGGCCAGTGCCACGTCGATCACCCGCTCGCCGGTGGCCAGCAACTCCAGCGCGCGCAGCAGTCGGGCTTGCTGTCGCCACTGGCCGAAGGTCATGCCGGTCTCTTTCACGAACAATCGCTGGATGGTCTTGACGTCTACCGTCAGCCGCTCGGCCCAGTCGAGCAGTGTGGTGGGATCGTCGACGTGCCGTTGCAGCTGTTCGCAGATCGGACGCAGACGCGGATCCGCTGGCATCTGAAGATGCAGCGGCAAGACCGGCAGCGCTTTCAGCTCGTCCAGAATCAGTCGCATGACCCGCCCGTCGCGGGTGCCGGGCGCACACGGTTGCTGCACGTCCATCGCGGCGCGAATCAGTTCGCGCAGCAAGGGCGACACGCCCACCGCCTGAGTCTGGCCGAGCAGCCTGGGCGCAGCGCCGGCTGCGACGAGCAGGCTGCGCATGTGGACTTCACCGATGCAACGGATCTCGTGACGCATGCCGGCCAGCATCCAGATGGCGCGGGTCGGCGGCACCACCCAGCGGCCCGCCTCGGTCTGCACCACCATGACGCCGCGCACGGCATGGATCAGCTGATGCTTCTGGTGCGCATGCGGCTCGATGAACCAGCCGGCCGGGTAGTCGGTGGCTCGCCCGGTGATGGGCTGGGCCGCCTCATCGATCTCCTTGAGCGCCTGGAGCAGCGCCGTCGGCTTGGAGCTGATGTGCATGTCGTTTTCGCGAGGCTTGGTGGTGAAACGGCGCGAGACAGGCGCGCGATTTCCTCTGACAATTCTGGCATGCCGGCCAGAAAGCACCGGCGCCAGCCGGCCGGCTGCCCCATCCGCACCGGCCGCTTTTCCGACCAGTGAAAGAATCAACATGAGCACTCCCGCAGCAGCGCTGCACGGCAGCGGTGTCACCCACGACAGCGCCGCCGCCAGCGCCCCGGTGAATCCAGGCACCAAGGCCAAGCCCGCCTCCGGCATCCTGGCGGCTATCAGCAGCTCGCACATGATCAACGACATGATGCAGTCGCTGATCCTGGCGATGTACCCGATTCTCAAGGGCGAGTTCGCGCTCAGCTTCACGCAGATCGGACTGATCACCCTGACCTACCAGCTGACGGCATCGCTGCTGCAACCGATGATCGGCCTGTTCACCGATCGGCGCCCGCAGCCCTACTCGCTGCCATTCGGCATGTTGTCGACCTTGATCGGCGTGCTGCTGCTGGCCTTTGCGCCGAGCTTCACGATCGTGTTGCTGGCCGCCGCGTTCGTGGGCATCGGATCGGCCGTGTTCCATCCCGAATCGTCGCGCATCGCGCGGCTGGCATCGGGCGGCAAGCACGGCTTCGCGCAATCGATCTTTCAGGTAGGCGGCAACACCGGCACAGCCATCGGGCCGCTGCTGGCCGCCGCAGTCATCGCACCATTCGGCCAGCGCAGCATGGCCTGGTTCGGGCTGGCCGTGCTGGTGGGCATCGTGCTGCTGGTGCAGGTGAGCCGCTGGTACGCCGCGCACCAGGTTGCCAACATCGGACGCAAGACTGTGGTGGCCGTGAACCCGTATCCGCGCAAGGTGGTTATCGGCGCCATCGCGGTGCTGCTGGTGCTGATCTTCTCGAAGTATTTCTATGTGGCGGGGATTGCCAGCTTCTACACCTTCTACCTGATCGAGCGCTTCGGGCTGTCGGTGCAGAGCGCGCAGGTGCACCTGTTCATCTTCCTGTTCGCTTCGGCCATAGGCACAGTGGCCGGCGGACCGATCGGGGATCACATCGGGCGCAAGCCGGTGATCTGGTTCTCGATCCTGGGTGTCGCACCATTTGCGCTGCTGCTGCCGCACGCCAACCTGTTCTGGACCACCGCGCTGACC
>JBDTQC010000021.1:0-16959 GCA_039932405.1 Ideonella sp. | reverse complement strand
GGCAAGGCGAGATCGCCTGGGAAGACATGCCTCGGGTGGTCGACCCGGCGCGCGGCTTTCTGGTCACCGCCAACAACCGCTTCATCGCCGAGTCACCCGGTGATCGGCTGTATTTCTGCACCGATTGCCATCCGCCGCACCGCGCGCGCCGCATTGAAAGCCTGCTGGCCGAGCTGCCGCAGGCCAGCGTCGACGACATGGCCGCCATCCATTCGGATGTGCTGAGTCCGACCGCTGCGGTGTTCCAGCAGCGCTTGCGAGCCCTGGCTCCGCAGACCGGCGCAGCCGGCGAACTGCAGTCACTCATCACCGGTTGGGACCGCCGCATGACCGCGCAATCGCCCGCTGCCGCCGCGTACACGATCTGGCGCTGGGAGCTGGCTGCATTGTTGTTGCAGCAGTCCGGGCTGGACCGCACGCTGCGCGATGCCCTGACGCGCGTGCCACCCGGTGTGGTTCCGTTGAACCAGCTCTGGTGGACCCTGCCGCAACTGGTGCGCAGCGATGACATCCGCCTGCTTGGCGGGCTCGACTGGAACCAGGCCTTCGGGTTGGCGCTCGAGCGTGCGGCTGCGAAAGTCGATGGCCGACCCTGGGGCGAAGTGCACCGTGCAGCGCTGGTTCATCCGCTGGCCGCGCAGCTCGGACCGCAGGCCGGCGCGCTGAGCCGCACCGGCGCCAGTCTGGGCGGCGACAACGAAACCGTGCTGGCCAATGGTTGCCTTGCCGCGGGTGGCCTGCAGGCGGTTTACGGCGCAGTCGCGCGGTATGTCTTCGATGTCGGCGCCTGGGACAATTCGCGCTGGGTGGTTTTCGCCGGCAGCAGTGGCGATCCGGCCAGCGAGCACTATGCCGACCAGCACCCGATCTGGGCCGATGGCGCTTTGGTGCCGATGCTGTACGACTGGACAACGATCGCCGCACAGTCATCGAGTACCGTGCTCGAGCCCTTTTCAGCGCGCTGAAATTCGTCGATGCATCGTCGATTTACGATATATCATATAACCGAAATTGCACTGCCAGGAGTTCCAAGTGAGTGAATCCAAGAGCAAGCCTCCCACCTCGAATACGCCGGCTGGGGCGTCAGCAGCAACGCCCAAGGCGGCAGCCAATTCGTTCGGGCAACGCATCGCTGGCGACCCCCGCAGCGTGCGCGCGATCAACGTCGGCCCGCCCAGCATCGCGCCGATGCACGCCGACGGTGGTTGGCAGGACCGTCGCTGGTACGACGCGCCGCGCAACGACCCGGCTTGGCCGGAAGTGCATACCTATACCGATGCGATTTCCTACGACCCGGGCGATACGGTGGTGTTTCACAGCAGCACCCAGGCCGCCCAGTGGACGCTGGAGATCATTCTCGATGGCCTGAATCCCGCAAGCGTTTTCAAGAACGAGGCGCTGACCGGTGCTTTCCATGCGCTGCCCGCCAATGTCTGGCAGGACGGATGCGGCTGGCCCGAAAGCCTGCGCTGGACGATTCCCGCCGATGCGCGATCCGGTTTCTACAAGGTGGTGTCGAGTTGCCTGCGGCCGGACGGCGGGCGTTATGTGCAGCATCACTTTTTCGTCGTGCGGCCGACCGAAGCAACCCAGACCGGCAAGCTGCTGATGATCCTGCCCACCTCGACCTGGATGGCCTACAACGACTGGGGCGGTGCCAGCAGCTACATCGGCATCGCCGGCGACGACGGCAATCAGGCCACACCGGTGTTGAGTCTGCTGCGGCCCTGGACCCGCGGCATGGTCTGGCTGCCCGAAGGCGCACCGCGCATCTGCGCGGCGCCGGTCCCCGATCCGCTGACTGCGCCGCGCTACCACCCGAAGGACTGGGCCTGGAGCCATGGCTTCGGCTATTTCTACGCGGCCTCCGGCTGGGCCCAGTACGACCGCCTTTTCGTCACCTGGGCCGAACGCGAAGGCATCGCCTTCGACATGATCACCCAGACCGATCTGCACTACCGGCCCGAGATCCTCGACCGCTATCGTGCCGTCGTGATCGTCGGCCACGACGAATACTGGAGCCACGACATGCGCAGCCACATCGAGCGCTTCGTGGAAGCCGGCGGCAATCTGGCGCGTTTTGGCGGCAACTTCCTTTGGCAGGTCCGCCTAGAAGACGACGGCAAGCGCCAGGTCTGCTACAAGGCGCGCGCCAAGACCGATGATCCGGTGCTCGGCACCGACCAGGCGCATTTGCTGACCGGTGCCTGGGAAAGTGCGGCGGTCAACTGGCCCGGCGCCACTACGGTCGGTGTCAACGGTCTGCAGGGCATCTATGCGTCGTGGGGCGGTTTTGCGCCACGCGGATCGAAGGGATTGACGGTCTACCGCGAAGGCCATTGGGTTTTCGACGGCACCGAACTGGGTTACGGCGACGTGTTCGGCGCGGAAGCCAACATCTTTTCGTATGAGGTCGACGGTCTCGATTACACCTTCCGTCATGGTCTGCCATACCCGACCGGAGAAGACGGCGCTCCGGCCGAGGTGTCGATCCTGGCGATGTCGCCGGCTTTGAAGGCCGAATCGATGTTCTCAGGCGAAGGCTACCGTTATTACCTCGGCGAAAACGACATGCGCGGTGCCGCAACTTCGTTGTATGGTGACCAGTCGCCAGAGACGCTGGCAAAGACGCGCTACGGGTCCGGCATGCTGGTGCACATGCCCAAGGGCAAGGGCGAGGTGGTGACCGCGGGAACCTGCGAATGGGTGATGGGCTTGCGACGCAACGATTTCTTCACCACACGCATTACCCGCAACGTGCTTGAGCGGTTCACGCGCGAGCCGTGAGCCAACGCAGCTGCGGCGTGTAAGTACATTCCGCTGCAAGCGGACTGAGATATATCATATATTCGGAAAACGCCGTGCCGGCCGGGCGGTGATTCAACGCCATCAACGAAGGAGCAGCCATGTTCAAGACGGTTAGATTCAGCAGGTTGATCACTGCCGCGGCGGTTTGCGCGGTTCTGGGTGCGGTGGCGGTGACGCCGGTGCAAGCCGAACAGAAAAAGGGTGGCCAGCTGCGCTACGCCTACCCGGCCGGACCCGGCACACTCGACCCATATGTGTCGAGCAGCGCGGTCGAGCTGGAGGTGATCCATCACCTGTACGACGGCTTCATCACGGTCGGTGAAAAATACGAGACCCGGCCGATGATCGCGTCGAGCTTCGAAATCAGCGACAGCGCCAAGACCTTCACATTCAAGGTTCGCAAGGATGTCAAGTTCCACGACGGCAGCAAGCTGACCTCAGCCGATGTGTTGGCATCATTCGAGCGCTACCGCAAGATCAGTCCGAATGCGGTGATCTTCAATGACGTTGCCAGCGCTACTGCTCCCGATGCGGAAACCTTCATCGTCAAGCTGAACAAGACCAACTCGGTGTTCATCGACATCCTGAAGAGCCCGGTCTACCCGTTCGTGATCCTGCCGGCATCGCAGAAGGACAAGGCAGCGCGCGAAATCGACATCGTCGGCACCGGTCCCTACAAGCTTGGCGAATGGGTCAAGGGTAGCCACCTGATCCTCGAGCGCTTCGTCGGTTATGCCGTGAATCCCGCGTACAAGGAGCGTGACGGCTACGCTGGCCGCCGCATTGCGTACCTCGATTCGATCCGCTACAACTTCATTCCCGAAGCCAATGCACGCGTCGCCGCGCTGCAGTCGGGCGACGACGACGTCGTGGCGAGCATTCCGCCCGAGCTGGCCAAGCGCTTTGCCAGTGACCCGAACATCGAAGTGCAGACGGTATTTCCGTATTGCATGCAGGTGTTCGTCGTCAACAGTTCGCAAGGCCCGACCGCCAACTCGAAGGTCCGCCAGGCGATCAGTGCGGTGGTAGACGCCGAAGAGATTGCCACGGCAACCGGTGCGGTCCACAAGCTCACCCACTCGCTGGTCTACCCGATAAGCCCGTATTACCAGGGCGACAAGATGAAGGTCTACTACAACCAGAAGAATCCGGAGAAGGCCAAGAAGCTGCTGGCCGAAGGGGGTTACAAGGGTGAGACCATCACGCTGCAGACCACCGCACAGTATCCGAACTTCCGCACCGCCATCCTGGTGTTGTCGGAGGAAATGAAAGCCGCCGGAATGAACGTGAAGGTCGACGTCGTCGACTGGACCACCAACGCCAGCAACATGCAGCGCGGCACCGGCACCTGGAACGTGTCGACCACCGGCTTCTGCTCGAACCCGCTGCTTGGCCCACAGCAGTGGCGCACCATGTTCTACACCTTCCCGCAGGTCAAGAACGACAAGGTCATGGACGACGCCTACGACAAGTTCTACAACTCGCTCGACGAGGCCGGGCGCAAGGCGGCCTGGGACGTGATCGAGAAGCAGGTGCTCGAGCAGGCCTACATGATCAAGATCATGGATACCGGCACGATCAACGCGTTCAACAAGAAGCGCGTCGAGAACTTCACCGGCTTCACGCTGCCGCGCTTCTGGGGCGTCAGCATTCCGGCCAAATAAACCGTGCTGCGCAACGTCGCGTTCCGGCTGCTGCAGGCGATCCCGGTCATTCTGCTGGTCGCCGTTCTGACCTTCGTTCTGATGCACATGCTGCCGGGTGATCCGGCGGTGGTCATCGCAGGGCCGGACGCGACCGCGGAAGCCGTCGATCGGCTGCGCCATCAGCTCGGACTCGACCGCCCGTTGCCTGAGCAGCTGGTCAACTGGCTGGGCAATTTGCTACGCGGCGATTTTGGCCAGTCGCTGATGCTCAATCAGGGCGTGTTCTCGGCCTTTCTGGATCGTCTGCCGGTAACCTTGTCGCTGGCGTTGCTGGCGTTCAGCATCACGATACCGGTGGGCATCGTGCTCGGCGTCACCGCGGCCTACTACCGCAACAGCTGGATCGATTCGGCGGTGATGGGCGTGGCGTTGATCGGCGTCTCGATCCCGAGTTTCTGGATCGCGATCATTTCGGTCATCGTCTTTTCGGTCGAACTGCGCTGGTTGCCGTCGTCGGGTTACGTGCCCCTGTCCGAAGGCTTCGGCCCGTGGTTGCGTGCACTGATCCAGCCTGCGGTGATCCTGGCGCTGTTCCAGATCGGCTACCTGGCGCGCATGACGCGGTCGAGCATGCTCGACGTGCTCGACCAGGATTTCATCCGCACCGCGCGGGCCAAGGGTCTGAACGAATGGGCCACGGTCGGCAAACACGCATTTCGCAATTCGCTGATGTCGGTGGTGACGGTCAGCGGCATCATCCTGTCGCTGCTGATCGGTGGCTCGGTGGTGATCGAGCAGGTGTTTGCGCTGCCCGGTATCGGCCGGCTGGTGGTACAGGGCATCATCGCCCGCGACTATCCGCTGATCCAGGGCACGATGCTGTTGCTCGGCTTCTCGTTCGTGATCGTCAACGTGCTGGTCGATCTCGGCTACACACTGGTCGATCCACGGGTGCGTTATGACTGAGGTGGCGTCGATGTCGGCCAGTCTGGCAACCCCCGTGTCGCGGCCTGCGGCGGAGCAACTGCTGGCGCCGCGGCGGCGTTTTCCGCTGGTGCGCAAGCTGTTCAAGCACCGCTCGTTCGTGATCGGCCTGAGCATCGTCACGCTGCTGGTGCTGGCGGCCATCATCGGTCCGTGGCTGACCGGGCTGGATCCGACCAGCATGCGCATGCGCAACCGCTTCAAGCCACCCATGCCGGGAATCTGGTTCGGTGCCGATCAGTTCGGCCGCGATGTGTTGACGCGCGTGCTGCATGGCGCGCGCCTGTCGCTGTTCATCGGCTTGTCGGTGGCGCTGATGTCGGGTGCAATCGGCACGCTGATCGGCATCTGTGCCGGTTATTTCCGACGCCTCGATTCGCTGCTGATGCGCTGCATGGATGCGCTGTTGGCCTTTCCCGCGATCCTGTTGGCGATCGGCATCAGCGCGGCGCTGGGGCCGCAGACCACCAGCGTGATCATCGCGCTCGGCGTGGCCTACGTGCCGCGCACCGCGCGCATCACGCGTGCCTCGACGCTGGTGATCCGCGAGATGGAATATGTCGAGGCGGCGCGGCTGTCGGGTGCCGGTCATTTGCGCATGATCTTTCGCCACATCCTGCCCAACTGCATGGGGCCGCTGGTGGTGCAGCTGACCTTTGTCTTCGCGTATGCGATCCTGGCCGAGGCCGCATTGAGCTTCCTCGGCATCGGACCGCCGCCGCCGGCGCCGAGCTGGGGCAACATCATTGCCGAAGGTCGCGATTATTCGATCGAGGCCTGGTGGATCATGTTGTTTCCCGGCTTGGCGATCAGCATGGCCGCACTCGGCATGAACCTGCTCGGTGACGGCTTGCGTGACGTGCTGGATCCGCGCCTGAAGGTGGAAACCTGAATGGCTGCTGACACCCCGGTCTTGTCGGTGCAGGATCTGACGGTCGAATTTCGCGCCGACAGCGGTTGGCTGACCGCCATCCGCAATGTCAATTTCGATATCGGGCGTCGCGAATGCCTTGGCATCGTCGGCGAATCGGGCAGCGGCAAGAGTGTCAGTGCCTTGTCGATCCTGCGCTTGCATGCGCGCGCTAGCAGCCGCATGCCGACCGGCCGTATCCTGTTTGGCGGCAAGGATCTGCTGACGATTCCCGAGCGCGAATTGCGGCGCATTCGCGGCGCCGAGATCGCAATGATCTTCCAGGACCCGATGTCGTCGCTGAACCCGGTGCTGACGATCGCCGATCAGATCATCGAGCCGCTGCGCCTGCACCAGGGCATGGACGCCGGTGCTGCGCGCAAACGCGCCATCGAGTTGCTCGATCTGGTGCGCATCCCCGATGCGGCGCGTCGTGTCGACGAATATCCGCATCGGCTGTCGGGTGGCATGCGCCAGCGTGTGGTGATCGCGATCGCGATCGCCTGCCAGCCCAAACTGTTGATTGCCGACGAGCCGACCACCGCGCTGGATGTGACGATCCAGTCGCAGATCCTGCAGTTGCTGAAGGACTTGCAGGCTGAGCTCGACATGTCGGTGGCACTGATCACGCACGACATGGGCGTGATCGCGCAGTTTGCTGATCGCGTGGTCGTGATGTATGCCGGCCAGGTAATCGAATCGGCACCGGTGGTGCAGTTGTTCGATGCGCCGATGCACCCGTATACCGACGGGCTGCTGGCGGCGATCCCCCGTCTCGAAGGCCCACCGGGCCGCCTGAATGCGATACCGGGCAGCATTCCCGACCCGTCGCAACAGATCGCCGGTTGCCGCTTCAATCCACGCTGCCCCGAGGCCTTGCCGGAATGCCGCGAACGTCCGCCCGAACTGCTGGCTGCCGGTCCTGAACGGCTGAGCCGCTGCCCGCCGCGGGTGGCGGCACTTGCACCATGAAGCCAGAACAAACTCCGGTTGCCGCTACGCCGACCGCGCCAACCGCGCCGATCGTTTCGGTGCGCGACCTCGCCAAGACTTTCACACTGAAGCGCAAATTCGGCACCCCTGCGCGTCATCTGCGTGCGGTGCGCGATGTCAGCTTCGACATCGCACACGGTGAGACATTGGGTCTGGTCGGCGAGTCCGGCTCCGGCAAATCGACAACCGGGCGCATGCTGGTCGGCCTGATCCCGGCAACCTCGGGCAGCGTGCACCTGTTCGGCGAAGAACTGACCGGTCAACATTCGGCGCGCACGATCGAACGCATGCGCCAGCGCGTGCAATTCGTCTTTCAGGATCCGCACGGCTCGTTGAACCCGCGCATGCGCGTGGGCGACGCCATCGCCGAGCCGCTCGATGTGGCCGGTGGCATCAGCCGCCACGACCGCGACCGGCGAATCAAGGAATTGCTCGATACGGTGGGCCTGCCGAGCTCGTGTGGCGAGCGCTTCCCGCACGAATTTTCGGGCGGCCAGCGGCAGCGCATCGGCATAGCGCGTGCGCTGGCCCTGAAGCCTGAATTCATCGTCTGTGATGAACCGGTCTCCGCGCTTGATGTCTCGCTGCAGGCACAGGTCATCAACCTGCTGCAGGATCTGCAACAGGCGTTCGGCCTGAGTTATCTGTTCATCGCCCACGACCTGGCGGTGGTGCGCAACATCTCGCACCGGGTGGCGGTGATGTATGCCGGCGCGATCGTCGAGATTGCGCCGCGCGACGAGTTGTATGCGGCGCCGAAGCACCCGTATACACAAACCCTGCTCGACGCGGTACCGCGGCCCGATCCGAGGCATCGGATCACCACCGCAGTGCGCGGCGAATTGCCCAGTCTGCTGAGCCCGCCGAGCGGCTGCATGTTCCACACCCGCTGCCCGCATGCCTTCGATCGCTGCCGGGTCGAATCGCCGGCACTGGATCCGGTTTCAGCTGGCCACGCGGTGGCCTGTCATTTGTACCCGAGCGCAGCACCTGCTGCATCTGCGGCTCTTCGGTCGGCCGGCTGAAGCCAGCCGCAGGGTCACGCTCAGTGAGCACTTTCAACCCGAACTGCGATATATCATATATGTCAAATATCATGCCCGTAGAGTTCAGCACAGTGGCGCAGGCCGACGGTCCGATTGACAAGGCGCTGCGGGCCCGCGCCAGGCAGGTCATTCCGGGCGGCATGTGGGGGCACCTGAACGCCGCGCCGCTGCCGCCGGGCTATCCGCAGTTCTTCGCACGCGCTGATGGCTGCCGGGTCTGGGATGTCGACGGCCGCGAATATGTCGATCTGATGTGCAGCTGGGGGCCGATCCTGCTCGGCCACCGCCATGCCGGGGTCGACCAGGCTTATCAGCGGCAAGCCAGCGAAGGTGCCTGCATGAACGGCCCGGCGCCGGTGCTGGTCGAGCTGGCCGAATTGATGGTGGACCAGATCGCCCATGCCGACTGGGCGATGTTCCAGAAAAACGGCAGCGATGCCACCACCACCTGCGTGACGATTGCACGCGCCGCCACCGGGCGCCGCAAGGTGCTGGTGGCACGCGGGTCCTACCACGGCGCAGTGCCATGGTGCTCGCCGTCGCTGGTCGGCGTGACGAGCGAAGACCGCGCCCACCTGATCAGCTACGACTACAACGACGTCGCCAGCGTGCAAGCGGCCGTCGAGCAGGCCGGCAACGATCTGGCGGCCATCCTGGTCACCGCGTTCCGCCACGACATGGGACGGGATCAGGAGTTGCCGACACTGGCGTTCGCGCAGGCCCTGCGCGCTGCTGCCACCAAGGCCGACGCCGCGCTGGTGGTCGATGATGTGCGGGCCGGCTTCCGGCTGCACGCTGGCGGCAGCTGGGAAACGCTGGGGGTGCGGCCCGACCTCAGCGCTTTCAGCAAGGCGATCGCCAACGGCTATCCGCTGGCGGCGGTGACCGGCAATGATCGCTTTCGCGAGGCCGCCTCCAAGCTGTATGTCACCGGCTCATTCTGGTGCGAGGCGCCGGCGATGGCCGCAGCCGTGGCAACCCAGCATGCGCTGCGCGAAGGCAATGTCGTGGCGCATCTGGTGGCGATGGGTCAGCGCTTGCGCGACGGGCTTGATCGGCTGTCGAAGCAGGCCGGTTTCGGCCTGCGGCAGACCGGGCCGGTGCAGATGCCTACGGTCATGTTCGACGACGATGCAGACGGCGCCAAGGGCCGAACCTTCTGCGCCGCGGCCTTGCGCGCCGGCACCTATTTCCATCCGCGGCACAACATGTTCCTGTCGGCCGCGCACCAGGCTGCCGACATCGATCACGCCTTGTCGTCGGCCGAAGCCGGCTTCGAAGCGCTGGCACGCTGAGGACCATCCCCATGACAGACGACTTGCACTGGCTTTCCGCAACCGAGGTGGCGGCGCGCATCCGCAGCGGCGCGTTGTCGCCGGTCGACTACACGCAGGCGATCCTCGATCGCATCGACGCGCTGCAGCCGCGGCTGAACTGCTTTGCCACCGTCGCCGCCGAGCCGGCACTGGCTGCGGCGAAACAGGCCGAGGCCGCCGCGCGGCGCGGCGAGCCGCTCGGCCCGCTGCACGGCGTTGCGGTGCACGTGAAGGATCTGTTCGATACGGCCGGTATCCGCACCGCGCACGGCTCGGCAATTTACGCCGACAACGTGCCGAGCCGCGACAACGTATTGGTCGAACGCCTGAAGGCGGCTGGTGCGATCGTGATCGGCAAGACGACGACACCCGAATTCGGCCACAAGGGAATCACCGACAGTCCGCTGTTCGGCATCACCCGAAATCCCTGGAACCCCGAATTCAGCACCGGTGGCTCGAGCGGTGGGGCAGCGGGCGCGGTGGCCAGCGGGCAGGGTCCGCTTGGCCTCGGAACGGACGGTGCAGGTTCGGTGCGCGTCCCGGCCGCCGCTTGCGGCGTGGTCGGTCACAAGCCGACGCTCGGTCTGGTGCCGTTCGAGCAGACCAGCGACAGCTTCGCCAACTATGCCTACGCCGGCCCGCTGGCGCGCACGGTTGCCGATGCGGCGCTGCTGACCCGCGTGCTCGCCGGTCCTTTCGACGGCGACCCGTGGTCCGTGCAGCACCTGCCGTTGCAGATCGACACTTCCTGGCACGAGACGCGGCTCAACGGTCTGCGCATCGGCATCATCATGCGCATGGCCAACGTCGCGGTCGATCCGGATGTCGCTGCGGCCTGTGAGCGCAGCGCCGCGCTGCTGCGCGAACAGGGTGCGTTTGTCGAGGACATCAACGAGACCATCGATTGGATCGAACCCGCCGGCCGGGTCATGTACATGGGCGGCCAGGCGGCGTCCTACGGCGGTTTCGAGGCCGAGTGGGGCGACAAGATGGACCCGAGCATCCGGCGCTTCATCGCTGAAGGCCGCAAACATACGCTGCTGGAGTACCGGCATGCGCAATTTGCGCGCACCCGGCTGTACCGCGCGGTGCAGCAGCTGTTCACCCGCTACGACATGTTGTTGACGCCAACCATGCCGACGGCCGGCTTGCCGGCCGATTTTCAGGTCGGCGAAGACGACATCACCATCGATGGCCAGACCACGCAAAGTACGCGCATCGGCTGGTCGGCGTGCGTCTATCCGTTCAACCTGACCGGACACCCCGCGTTGACCGTGCCGTCGGGTTTCGACCGCCGCGGCCTGCCGACCGGCGTGCAATTGGTGGGTCGTTGGTGGGCCGACAACGAATTGTTTCGCGTCGGTTCGGTGCTGGAGCAGCTCGCGCCGTGGGCGCAACACCGGCCGCCGCAGACCTGATCCCCGACTGCCTGGTAATCGTGGGGATCGACCGCCGATGCAGCAGACCGTGATTCAGCCCGCGCGCTGGCGGCCGGCCCAATCGTCGAGGATGCTGATCGCCTGGTCGGCCTGGTGTTGCTCGGCCGGCATGCGACGGGCCTCAAGTGTGGCGCCAGCCTCGGTACGCAGCGCGTGTACGTCGATCGGCGGGCGGGCCCCAGCCGACAAGCCGTCCAGCACGCGACCTGATTGCTCCAGCGCCGCCGCGTAATAGAGCTTGCGGATGCCGACGATGTGCATAGCCGCCACACACATTGCACAAGGCTCGCACGAGGTGTAGAGCTCGCAATCGCTGAGCTGCACGCGTTGCAGGCTGCGACAGGCATCGCGAATGGCTTCGATCTCGCCGTGCGAGGTCGGATCGAAGTGCGCCCGCGAATGGTTGAAGCCTTCGCCCACCACCTGCCCGTCACGCACGACGACGGCACCGAAGGGCTCGGTGCCGGGCGTGTCGAGCGCCTGCGCCGACAAGGCCAGCGCACGATCCATCAAGGCTTTGTTGTACGTCATTTCCATCCCGAGTCCTTCGCGGGGGCCAGATTTGGCGCCAACCACTTCTTGACATTACCCGGGCAGCTGGGGCCGGTCAACGCCACAGTGGTCTCAAAGGCTGCCACGACCTTCCTTCGCATGAAATGCCTGCGAGGTCGCCCACGCCACGTTTTGCAGGTGCGCAGCCACATCGGCCGGCAAGCCTGCGGTGTATTTCAGGCCGATCGGATTGACCTTGTATACAGAAGCCAGCACCGTGCAGGCCGCCAGGTAGGTGCCCGCCAGACTGGGGTGGCGCTTGTCAGCCACGTACAGGATCAGCTCAGGCCGCTGTGCAATCGAATTGGCGAAGGCCAGACCGGCTGGCACCACCAGCGCATTGTTCTGCTTGCCGGCCTTGACATATTCGGCCGCCAGTTGCGCTGTCATCTCGGGCTTGTCCTGGTACGCCCACGACATGAAGAAGATCGGCTGCGCGCCGTGCTTGCGCACCGTGGCACTGTGCTTCGCGGCGTACTCGAAGAAGATGCTCTGCAGTTGCGGATGGATCGGGCACTGGCTGCAGTCCATCATCATCACGGCGTCGAACGGTTTGTCGAAGGTGTTGAAGCGCACCTCGTTGTCGCCGACGAACGAATAGCTGGCGACACCGCCCGGCTTGAAAAAGGCCTCCATGTCGTGCCAGTTGATCCCCGACCCGCTGATCGTCGCCGACGTCGCCCGCATGCCCTTGGCCCCGCTGGCATCCAGCAACCGGCCGACGTGGCCGTGCATGGAGTTGTTGTAGTAGAAAAAGCTGTTGCCGACCCACAGCATCGACTTGACCTCGGTCGACGCCTTGACATCCGCCGTGGACGTCGCCGGAATGGGCGTGGTGCTGCAGGCGGCGAGGGCGATGCCGAGGGCGGCGAGCAGCGGGGCGAGAAGCTTTTTCATGCTGAGCCTTTGAAGTGGATCCGGTGCCAGTCTAGCTTCGGCGAGTCGAGTGTGGTGGCGGATCGAGTGGCTGCGTCACCGGGCGGCCTTCGCGCAGCGGGCATCGCGCCGGCAATCCGCGTCCCTACCTGCTTCCGAAAAAATTGTCATGCGCGAAAATGCCTCGCTTGCAAAAAGCAAACAAACCCGCCGCAGGGCTTTCATCTGAAAGAAATTCATTCATGAGCGACACTGAAAAGCAAGTCCTGCGTGCCCTCGATACCTACAAGTCCGCGGTCCTGGCCAAGAACGTCGAGACCTTCATGCACCTCTATGACCCGGGCGTCCGGGTGTTCGATGCCTGGGGCGTGTGGTCGTACGAAGGCGCCGATGCCTGGCGGATTGCTGTCGAGGGCTGGTTCTCATCGCTCGGCAACGAGCAGGTCAGGGTCACTTTCGACGACGTGAAGATCGTTGTCGGTGAGCCCGGCTTCGCGGCGATGAGTGCGATCGTGGGCTATGCCGGCCTCTCCGCCGAAGGGCAGGAATTGCGTGCGATGCACAACCGAATCAGCTGGGTGCTCAAGATCAGCGGCCACGTGCTGCGCATTGTCCACGAACACACCTCGGCGCCGATCGGTTTCGAAGATCAGAAGGCCATCCTCAAACGCGAGCAAAAATGACGTGGCCTTTGAAGGCTCGCGGCCGGTGCGCAGGTCGTACGCGAGTTGCGGACCGAGGACTACGGGGCACGCGGCTACGTGGTGCTGGATCAGGAAGGCCGCTCCAATGCCTCCCGGCCCTCGAGATCGGGCCTACTTTCGGCAGATCGGACGTTCGCCAGCGCTGACTCTATTCGGGCCTTGAATATCGGTCATTCCAATTCGAAAGTTGCTGAATGGAAGTGCCAGCTCCACACTGCTGGACGGAACAGACCGAGGACCCCACACCATGCGATCAGAAGTCGCCATCGTCGGCTGCGGCCGTACTCCCTACAGCCGCGCCAAGCCGGGTGAGCCGGTTCGCACCGTCGACGACTACATCGCCTGGGCGGCCGAGATCGCGCTGCAGCAGGCCGGCATGTCGAAGAACGATTTTGACGGACAGGGCCTCGGCGTCGCGCATGCCGAGGTGGCCCATACGGTCAACTGGTCGGCTGCGGTGGCCGAGAACCTGGGTATCAGCCCGACCGCGCTGCTGCGCGCCGACCAGGGCGGGGCTTCGGCCTCTTCGTTGCTGATCCGCGCTGCGGCGATGATCCACGCCGGCATCGTCGACCGCGTGCTGGTCGTCGGTGCCGACACGCCGCTGAACATACCCTCGGTGGCGCCCGGCCTGCCCTTGTCGCCCGAGCGCACCCGGGGCGTCTACTGGGACTTCCAGGGCCCGTTCGGCGTGATGGGAGCCAGCGCGCAGTTCGCGCTGGTGCTGCAGCGCTACCAGCACGAGTACGGGCTGACGTCCGAGCAGATGGGCAAGGTGGCGGTGAACGCGCGTTACCACGCGTCGATGCACGAGGGAGCGATCTACCGCAAGCCGTTTTCGCTTCAGGAGTACCTGGATTCACGCGTGCTGTCGGATCCGATCCGCCTGCTTGATTGCGTGCCGATCGTCAACGGCGGCCTGGCCTACGTGGTCACCTCGGCGAAGACGGCCCGTACATTGACCGATCGCCCGGTCTACCTGCGCGGCTTCGGCGAGGTCAACAACTATTACCGTGGCTCGCGTGCGCTGCCCGACGTGACCCACACCGGTTTCGTCGAGTCGGGGCCGAAGGCGTTCAAGATGGCGGGCGTGAGTCACCAGGACATCGATTTCTTCCAGCCCTACGACGACTATCCCTTCATCCCGATCTTGACGATCGAGGACCACGGCTTTTGCGCCAAGGGCCAGGGCGGACGCTTCGTCGAGGAGCACGACCTGCACTTCGACGGTGACTTCCCGATGTCCACCGACGGCGGTCAGTTGTCCGGCGGCCAGCCGGGCGGCGCGATCGGCGGCTTCATGCCGCTGGTCGAATCGGTCACGCAGCTGCGTGGTGAGGCCGGGGCGCTGCAGGTGAAGGATGCCAGCATCGGCATCTCCTGCGGCTTCGGCGGCATTCCTTATGGCCGCCCTGGGCGGACCTGCATTTCCCTGGTTCTCGCAACGGAGCCCTGAGCATGGACTACACCACAGCCAACAAACCGCTGCCGGTCATCACCGAGCTGACGCGCCCGTTCTGGAGCGCAGCGAAGGACGGTCGGCTGGTGCTGCAGAAATGCCAACGCTGCGGCACCTTCAATTTTCACCCCAAGGCCTGGTGCATCGACTGCGGCAGCCGCGACCTTGTCTGGACCGACGCCCAGCCGACCGGCACGGTCTATTCGTTCACCGTCTCTCGTTCGGTGGCGATGAACTTCCAGGGCTGGCAGGCCGACCTGCCGGTGCTGATGTGCCTGATCGATCTCGACGACGGCGCCCGCATGTACGGCCAGGTGACCGATTGCCGGCCCGAGGACATCGCCATCGGCATGCGGGTGCAGGTGTGGTTCGAGCAGATCAGCGACGACGCCGGGATTCCGAAGTTCAAGCCCTTGCAGGCCGCTTGAGGGGCTGCACGATGGAAGCCGTTCCCGACGATGCCGTGCTTCGCCAGGCCGGCATGCTCGACGTCCCCTTCGACTGGCAGGATGCGCTGCGGCTGGACAGTCTGCTGACTCCCGAAGAAGTGATGATCCGCGACAGTGCGCGCAGCTATGCCCAGGAGCGGCTGATGCCGCGCATCCTGATGGCGAACCGCAACGAGAGCTTCGACGTCGAGGTGATGCGCGAGATGGCCGAGCTCGGCTTCCTCGGCGCAACCATCCAGGGCTTTGGCTGCGCCGGCATCGGTTATGTCGGCTATGGCCTGATCGCCCGTGAATTCGAACGGGTCGACACGGCCTATCGCTCGGCGCTGGGGGTGCAGAGCACCCTGAGCATGATGCCGATCTACCTGTTCGGCAGCCAGGAACAGCGCGAGCGCTACCTGCCCGCGATGGCGCGCGCCGACAAGCTCGGCTGCTTCGGTCTGACCGAGCCCGACCATGGCTCCGACCCCGGCTCGATGAAGAGCCGCGCCCGCAAGGTCGACGGCGGTTGGCGCCTGAGCGGCAACAAGACCTGGATCACGCACGCGCCGATCGCCGATCTGATGATCGTCTGGGCCAAGGACGACGAGGGCCGCGTCGGCGGCTATATCCTCGAGCGCGGCATGCAGGGTCTGTCGACATCGAAGATCGAGGGCAAGTTCTCGGTGCGCGCCTCCCCAACCGGCGAGATCCACATGGACGACGTGTTCGTCTCCGAGGCGCAGCGCCTGCCCGGCGCACGTGGCATCGCGGCGCCGTTCGCCTGCCTGAACAATGCGCGCTTCGGCATCTGCTGGGGTGCGATGGGGGCGGCCGAATTCTGCTGGCATGCCGCGCGCCAATACGTGCTCGACCGCAAGCAGTTCGGCCGCCCGCTCGCCGCCAACCAGCTGGTGCAGAAGAAGCTGGCCGACATGCAGACCGAGGTCACGCTCGGCCTGCTGGCCTGCCTGCACCTGAGCCGGCTGCGCGACGCCGGACAGGCGAGCCCGGAAATGGTCTCGCTGCTGAAACGCAACTGCGCCGGCAAGGCCCTCGATATCGCCCGCGTCGCGCGCGACATGCACGGCGGCAACGGCATCGCCGACACTTATCACGTGATTCGCCACCTGATGAACCTCGAGACGGTGAATACGCTCGAGGGCACGCACGACATCCATGCCCTGGTGCTGGGACGCGCGCAGACTGGCATCGCCGCCTTCAACTGACGGACCATCCATGAGCTCACTCACGCCAACGCGCGCCGACATCGTCCATGGCCTGATCCATCCGCAGGCCATCGCCATCGTCGGCGCCTCTGCCGATCTGTCCAAGATCAACGGCCGCCCGCTGAAGTTTTTGCTGGAAAAGGGCTATGCCGGCCGCATCCTCCCGGTCAATCCGAAATACCGCCAGATCGCCGGATTGGACTGCTACCCTGACATCGCCAGCCTGCCCGAGGCCGCCGACCTGGCCATCGTCGCGGTTCCAGCCAGCGAGGTGTTGGCCAGCATCGATGCGCTGGGCCGGCGCGGCATTCGCGCGGTGGTGATTTTCAGCTCGGGCTTCGGCGAGACCGGCCCCGAGGGCCAGGCGAGCGAGCAGGCGCTGCTCGACTGCGCGCGCCGTCACGGCATGGTGCTGTGCGGGCCCAACTGCCTGGGTTTCGTGAATGCCTTCGACAAGGTCTACGCCACATTCAGCCAATACGCCGACGGTGAAACCGGCCCCGGGCCGATTGCCTTCGTGACTCAGTCGGGTGCGTTCGGCACCGCCATCGCCGCGCTGGCCCGTCAAC
>JBDTQC010000020.1:0-17561 GCA_039932405.1 Ideonella sp. | reverse complement strand
GCACGCTGCAAGCTGTGCAGGCGATGATCGGCAGGCTGGCCGGACATTCGATGTTTGCCGGAGCGGCCGCGGCGCGGCTGAAGATGTGCAGTGATTGCCGGGTGATCGATATTCACACCAATCCGGACGAGCTCCGGATCACCGATTTCTGACCGAACCAGTCACGATGAATCCAGACACCAGTCCAGATAACGACGACAAGATCATCTCTTTCGATGGTGGTGATGAGGGTGTGGAATTGGCGCGAGCGGAGTTGTACGGCCTGCTTGCCGGGCTTTGGCTGGCCGCGCCCGATCGGCATGCAATGGAGCGTTTCGCAGTGGCCGTGACCGAGGCGCCCGAGCCTGGCAGCTTCCTCGAGGCGCCTTGGCAGGCGGTGGTTGCCAGCATGCGGTCGACCTCGGTCGACGCGGCCGCCGCCGAGTACGACGCGCTGTTCATGGGCGTCGGAAGACCCGATGTGATGTTGTTCGGATCGTTTTACCTGGCGGGCTTTCTCAACGAAACGCCGCTGGTACTCTTGCGTACGGATCTGATAGGTCTGCGCCTCGGTCGTGATCAAGGTCGTTACGAAACCGAGGATCACATTGCGCACGAGTTCGAGGTGATGCGCTATCTGATTGCCGGTGACGATCTGGCCATCTGCAACCTGGAGCAGCAGCGACGCTTTTTCCGCACGCACATTCAACCGTGGGTACACAAATTGTGCGAAGCCGTCACCGCGCATCCACGGGCAGCGCTCTATCTGCGGGTGGCCGAGCTGACCGATGCGTTCATGCAGATCGAAACACAAGGTTTCGACATGCTGGAGGGATGACCCGTTCCCACGTGGGCAACCAGCGGATCACGCCGCTGCGTCGGGGTCACTGGATAGTCTGACGCTGAACTGCGCGCCGCGTGGCGGGTCGATCCGGTTGGTTGCGGTGATGCTGCCGCCATAGCGTTCCACGATGTTGCGGCAGATCCACAGGCCCAGTCCGGTGCCGTCCTTGCGTCCAGTGACGAAGGCCTGGAAAAGTTCAGCGCTGCGCGCCGGGTCGAAGCCAGGCCCATCGTCGCTGACGGTGATTTCGGCACCGGCCACCATCGGCTCACCCCAATCACGGGTGGCCAGCCTGAGGCTGCCGCCCGCAGGCATCGCCTGGATCGCGTTGACCAGCAGGTTGACGATCACCTGCTGCAATTCCTGACGATTGATCGTCACCAGACAGGTGGCGCGGTAGTCGCGCTGCAGATCGATGCGCGTGGTCGCCAGCAGGTGCGCCACCAGCACCAGGCAGTCTTCGATGGCTGCATCCGTAGCCACTGCCTCGATATAGCCTGCATATTCGGTGGGCCGGGCAAACTGCAGCAACTTGGTGACGATCAAGCGCATGCGTTCGATCTGCTCGTCGATCAGCCTCAGCTCGGCCTGCACCTTCGCGGCGCTGTCTGCGTCGAGCAATTCATGCAGCAGGTCGACATTGCCCTGGATCACAGCGATCGGGTTGTTGACCTCGTGCGCAATGCTCGCCGTGAGCTGGCCAATCGCGGCCATCTTCTCCGAACGCAGCAGATGTTCCTGTGCGGTTTCGAGCGCTTCAGTGCGCTGCGCGACCTTGGCATCGAGTTCGATGTTCAGGCGTTGCAGGGCCTCGGTCTTGTCACGGATGGTGTCGAGCAGGTGGTCAAGGTGGCCCGCCAGCTGGCCGATTTCGTCGCGCTGCTCGACGGCCCCCACCCGTGCACCGAGATGACCCGCTTCGACCTGGCGCATGGTCTGCGCCATTTGCTCGATCGGCTGGAAAATGCTTCGCGCCGTGCGCAACGAAACGATCGCGGCGATCAACATCACGCTGAAGAAGATTGCGCCGATGCTGGCCAGCGCTGCATATTTCAGCAAGGTGAATGGACGCTCTAGATAGCCGACATACAACATGCCGACCCGTTTGCCACTGCCATCGACCACCGGCTGGTAGGCTGAAACGTACCAGTCGTCGACAACGAAGGCCCGGTCCAGCCAGGTGTGACCGCTGCCGAGCACAGCATCGCGAACGGTCTGCGAGACGCGGGTGCCGATCGCGCGGTTCGCTGCGTTGCCTGCCTGGTCGGGATGGTTGCCGAACAGACGCACGTTGGTACTGATCCGCACATCGTCGAGAAACAATGTGGCGGTGCCGCGGCTGTCGAATGGCAACGATCCCTCTGGATAGACGATTTCGTTGATGTGATCGATGAATGGCAGGTTGCGGTTCAGCAGCATGCCGGCCTGCACCTGACCGATGCGTTGTCCGCTGCGGCCGAGCACATCTGCATTGGCCAGCAAGACCATGGCGCGATCTTCGGTGGTGTGCTGGGTCGGCGTGGCGTTGCGGGTTGGCAGCAGCGGAACGGCCACTTGCGACTGCAATGCTGGGGCGAGCAGCGCCAGCTGCCCGGGCTGCAGAATCTCGACCGTCGCTCGGCCGCGCCGGGTGGTGGCAGCGCGGAAAGCCGGAGACAGCGTGTCGCTGCGCTGCGGCAGGCCGCTGTCGGTGGCGATCAATTCGCCATTGGCGTCACGGAAATTGATGAAATCGAGATTCTCGCTCGACTTGTAAGCATTGAGCAAACGCACCAGCGCAGCGGTGGCCGATTCATTGAGGGGTCGATTCACCGGCAGCGTTTCGAGTGCCAGATGCAGGGCGTGTGAATCGGCCACCGCTGCGGCGCTGCCGCGCACTTCGCCCTGCACGCGCTCGAAGTAACCCTGCGCCACAGCCAGATCGCTGCGCACCTTGGTGATCAGCATGCGATCAATGGCCGTATCGCCCCAAAACAGCAGCAGCAGGCCAAGCAGCGGCAGCACCACCAGCAGCGGCAGCAGCACCAGCGCCAACAGTTTGCTGCGAATCGACAGTTGCCGCAGGCGATTCAGCATGTCTGTCGATCCCGCTCAGGCACCCCAGTCCGCCAGCCGCCGCTCAAGCGTGCGGCGCGAAATTCCCAGCCGTTGCGCGGCCTCGGTCTTGTCGCCGCGCACCGATTCAAGCACCGCCAGAATGTGCTGTTTCTCCAAAGCATGCAGGTCGACCGGACCGGGGAAGGCCGGCTGCGTCGATGGCGTCTCGAACCGCTGATACAGCGCCGACACATTGAGCGCGCCGAGGATCAGAGAACGCTCGATCAGGTTGCGCAGTTCGCGAACGTTGCCCGGCCAGTCGTACTGGCAGAGGTAGGCGATGTCCTGCTCGCTGACCGCAAGCGGGGCCACGCCAAGCTGTGGCGCCAGCAGTGCGATGAAATGCCGGACCAGCTCGTCGATATCCTCCTTGTGCGTGCGCAGTGGCGGCAGGGTGATCTCGACCACTTGCAGGCGGTAGTACAGGTCCTTGCGGAAGCGGCCGGCTGCCACTTCGTCGGCCAGTATGCGGTTGGTTGCAGCGACGATTCGCACGTCGACCGGAATCTGCTGTTCGCTGCCGACCGGGCGGATCTTGCGATCGTCCAGCACCCGCAGCAGATTGGCCTGCAGCGCCAGCGGCAGCTCGGCGATCTCGTCAAGAAACAGGGTGCCACCTCGGGCATACAGAAACAGGCCGTCGCGACTCTGCCCGCCGGCCGGGCCCTGGCTGGCGGCGCCGAAAAACTCGCGCTCGACCAACTCGGGCGAGATGCTCGCGCAATTGACCGGAACGAAAGGGCCGTCGGCGCGTGCGCTCAGGCGGTGCAAGGCCAACGCTGCCAGCTCCTTGCCGGTGCCCGACTCGCCCGCCAGCAGCACCGTGCTGGCCACGGCCGCCGTTCGAGCCAGCGCGTTGCGCAATGCGTCGATCGTGTCTGACGACCCGATCAAGGTTTCAGCCGGGGCGTTCAGGTGCGACAGGCTGCGCCGCAGCACCCAGTTCTCACGTTTCAACTGGGCCCGTTCGAGCCCGCGCTCGACAGCATTGAGGATCTGCGTCAGGCGAAACGGCTTCAGAATGAAATCAGAGGCGCCGGCGCGCAATGCCTCGATGGCCGTATTCAGGTCGGCGAACGCAGTCATCAGGATGACCTCGCCCGCATAACCTTGGTCTCGAAGCTCGCGCAGCCAGGCGATGCCGGTTTTGCCGGGCAAGGTGATGTCGAGGATGACCAGGTCGAAGCGATGGAGCCGGGCCAACTGGTCGGCCTCCTCGGCGCTGCCCGCGCAGTGCACTTCGGCACAGCGCGGGGCCAGTGCCTTGTCGAGAAAGTTGCGCATGCCGGGTTCGTCGTCGACGACCAGCAGCGAAGCATGAGGCCAATCGTGGGTCGGGGCAGGGGCCGTAGCCGCGGCAGTGGCTTGGGTGGAAGGCAGAGGTGTGGTTCGCAAGGCTTCGATCGACTCCGCGCGATGGTGAGTGAAGGAGATTCCGGGGGACAGCGAGACGCGGCAGGTTTGCGCAAATGGCGATGCGTACTGTGGCACAGCCGGACGTTCGATCCGCTGCGACGCAGCAAATCGCTGCTTCGGCTATCGTGTCAGACCGTTGCACTTTTTCGACACAGTGCCCTGCGATCGTGATCGCCGCGGTTGCCCTCCATTCGATGCCTGCCTTCAAGGAATCCCCATGCGCCTGCTCGTCAATAGCCTCTTTCGATCCGCACGAGTTGCTGTTCTGGGGATTGCCTGTGGCATCGGCGCGGTGGGCGTCCATGCGCAGTCGACCTTGCGGGTTACGGCCATTCCGGACGAATCGCCTACCGAGCTGGCTCGAAAGTTCGAACCGCTGGGTAAATACCTCGAAGAAAAAACCGGCATGAAAGTCGAATGGACGCCGGTCACCGACTATGCGGCGGCGGTCGAGACGGTGGTCAACAAGAAGATCGATCTGGCCTGGTTTGGCGGCTTCACGTTTGTGCAGGCCTACGTCCGCTCCGGCGGCAAGGTCGTGCCGCTGGTGCAGCGGGTCGAAGACTCGAAATTCCAGTCGGTTTTCATTACCGGTGCCAAGAGCGGCATCAACAGCCTCGCGGATCTGAAGGGCAAGACGCTGAGTTTCGGCTCGCAGTCAAGTACGTCTGGCCACTTGATGCCCCGGAGCTTTCTGCTGGCTGCCAAGATCGACCCCGATACCGACCTGAAACGGGTCAGTTTCTCCGGTGCACACGACGCAACGATTGCTGCGGTGGCCAGTGGCAAGGTGGATGCCGGTGCGCTGAACATTTCGGTGTGGGAAAAGTTCGTGGCTGACAAGAAGGTCGACCCGACGGTTGTCAGGGTGTTCTACACCACACCGCCCTACTACGACTACAACTGGACGGTTCATGCCGACATGCCGGTCGCTCTTCGCAACAAGTTGCAGCAGGCGTTTCTGGCACTCGACCCGAACACGGCGCAGGGCAAGGAAATTCTAGGCCTGCAGCGCGCCAGCAAATTCATCACGACGAAGCCGGAAAACTACGATGGCATCCGCGCTGCCGCTGAAAACGCCGGGCTGCTGAAGTGAGTGCTGCGGCGCCGGCGGTGCGCCTGCGCAATTTGCGTTGCGCCGCCGCGCCGCTGTCGAATCTGGCGGTGTTGCGGGGTATTGATCTGGATGTCGCAAGCGGCGAACAGATCGCCGTGATCGGTGCCTCCGGATCCGGCAAGTCGACTTTGCTGAATGCGCTGGCGTGTGCGGTCAAGCCGATGCAGGGCGAGCTCGAATTGTTCGGCGAAGATCCCTGGGCCTTGAGTTCGAGGCGGCGCCAGAAGCTGCGGGGCCGGCTTTGCCTTGCGCCACAAGTGCCGCCGCTGCCGCCGCGACAACGCGTCGTGACTTCGGTGCTGGCTGGCACGCTGCCCACACTGTCGCTGTGGCAAAGCCTGCAAAGCCTGTGGCACCCGCGTAATGCAGCGCTTGCTTATGACGCCCTTTTGTCCTTGGATCTTGGCGAAAAACTCTGGGAACGCGTCGATCGGCTGTCGGGTGGTGAGCGTCAACGTGTCGGTCTGGCACGGCTGCTGGTGGCGGATGCGCCACTGTGGCTGATCGACGAGCCGCTGTCTGCGCTCGACCCTGCGCGTGCCGAGCAGGCCATCACTCGCCTGACCGAGGC
The DNA here is from genome assembly GCA_039932405.1 of Ideonella sp. Taxonomy (GTDB): domain Bacteria; phylum Pseudomonadota; class Gammaproteobacteria; order Burkholderiales; family Burkholderiaceae_C; genus Ideonella_A. Next base: position 11,537 of record JBDTQC010000020.1, on the reverse strand, counting down.
GGCGCGCGAAAGCAATCGCAGCCTGGTTTGCAGCCTCCACCAGGTCGATATGGCGAGGCTGTGTTTCTCGCGGATCGTTGCCCTGCGTGACGGCCAGGTGGTGTATGACGGCGCGGCTGCCGAACTCGACGAGGCGATGGTTCGCGACCTGTACGGCCAGGAACTGCTGGTCGACACGGATCGGACGCCGGTTGCCGAATCGACGTCGCACGCCACGTTGCCATTGATCGTCTGCCGCTGACAGCATGGCCGTGACGCTGCCGGCTGAGACTGCCTCGCTGCCCGTGGGCGGTGGGCGAGACCCTGCCTTGCAACGCCGCTGGCTATGCGTTCTGGCCTTGCTGGTGATCCTGTGGCCGTTGCTGGTGCTGACCGAATTCAAGCCCTGGACGGTTTTCGATGAGCGCAGCCTGCAATCAACGTGGAACTTCATCTCGCAGTTCGTGCCGCCGCGCGCCGATGCCGAATTTCTGAGCCTGCTGGCGAAGGAAACCTGGCGCACCGTGGCGATCGCCACTGCGGGCATGAGCCTGGCTTGGCTGGTCGCGGTGCCGCTGGCGCTGGGCGCCTCGGCGCGTTTGTCGGTCAGCGCGCTGGCCACCCGCATGGATCGATGGCCCTTCGCGGTAAGGCAGTTGTTGCGCTGGCTGATGATCGTGCTGCGTTCGGTGCCCGAACTGGTGTGGGCCTTGTTGTTCGTGCGGGTGGTGGGCCTCGGCCCGACAGCTGGCGTGCTGGCAATCGGCATCGCCTACGGCGGCATGCTCGGCAAGGTGTATTCGGAAATCCTGGACAGCACCGATGCAGCACCGTCGCAGGCCTTGCTGCGCAATGGCAGCGGGCGGTTGCAGGCGCTGCTGTATGGCGCATTGCCGCAATGTGCGAACGAGCTCGTCAGCTATACGGTGTACCGCTGGGAATGTGCGATCCGCTCGTCGGTGGTGCTCGGCTTCGTTGGTGCTGGCGGGCTCGGGCAATTGCTGGATGGGGCGTCGAAGATGTTTGCCGGCAGCGAGGTCAGCAGCATCCTGATCGTCTTCATCGCACTGGTTACCCTCTCCGACCGGATCAGCCTTGCGTTGCGGCGCGCGCTGGATTGAAGGCGACGTCAGGATGAAGCACGTCACGTCTGCAAGCTTGCCGCCGCCTCCGCCCCAAAGCTGGGCGATGCGACTGATCGTCGTTGCCATTGCTGCGCTTGTCGGCGCCAGCTTCCTGACGCTGGATTTGCGCTGGGCCGACTTCCTGTCACCCGACGCGTTGGCGGCGATGGCTCGTTTCGGCGCCAGTTTCTTTCCACCCGAACTCGGCTCTGCCTTTGTCGACAAGACCATCTGGGCGACGTTGGAGACGCTGGCGATGTCTTTGCTGGGCACCTTGATCGCGACGGTCGGCGGGCTTGCGCTGGCGCTGCCAGCCAGCAGTTCAGGTGGCCGCGTCGTGCATTTCTGGCGCGCCGTCTCGCGCGGCCTTTTGAACGTGCTGAGATCGATTCCTGAGCTGGTGTGGGCTTCGCTGCTGCTGATTGCGGCCGGTCTTGGGCCGTTCCCCGGCACGCTGGCGCTCGCCTTGCACACCACCGGCGTGCTTGGCCGGCTGTTCGCCGAGAGCATTGAAAACGCAGACCCTGGTCCGGCGCAGGCGCTGCGGGCGCGCGGCGCCGGCGCGGTGTCGATCTTTCTGTATGCCACGCTCCCGCAGATCGTGCCTCAGCTGATTTCCTATTCGCTGTACCGCTGGGAAAACAACATCCGGGCCGCGGCAGTGCTCGGCGTGGTCGGCGCGGGCGGGCTCGGGCAGATGTTGTATTACCACCTCGGTCTGTTCCACATGGCAGAGAGCTGCACCGTTCTGGTCGCCATGATTCTTCTGGTGGCGGCAGTCGATGCGCTGTCTTATGTTGCGCGCCGAACGCTGAATCGCTGAATCGGCTCGCTACGACGGTTTTTCAATCTCGCTTCGACTCGGTGTAAACCCTCGGATTGAAAGCGATGCAGCCCGCGACAACTTGTCGCGATTGCTTGCCAATGTGTCACTCGTGAACGCGGTGCGTCCCCATGCAGCACGTACCGACAATCTGTCGGCCACCTGAATCTGCGCCTCGATGATCGCAACGACCCCAGGGTTTGCGTGCACGCAACGCGCTTCATTGCTGCCATTTGCACGGGTACCATATGAAATGGCTTGCCGATGTTGGCCCGCCGATGAAGCTGGAGATCGCGATGACTGAACGAGTCGAGAACACCTTGTCACGCCGAAAAGTATTTGCCGGTGTCGGCGCCGCAGGCGCGCTTGCCGCAGTGGCCACAGCCCTGCCGATGGTCAAGCCCGATCGCAGCGCTGCAGTTGCCGCCGAAGCGCTCGAACGCAGGCAAGGTGATGGCTACCAGGTCACCGACCATGTGAAGCAGTACTACCAGACGGCGCGCGCCTGATCGTTTCGTCCGTGCAAGGAAATTCGATGTTGCTTACCCGCAAGACTTCTTCTACGGCGCAATCGAACGGCCGTTCCGACCTCGTAGCCAGCCTGCAACGCGGTGTCTCTCGCGCGATTCCGACGATGGACCGGCGTGCTTTCCTGCGCCGATCGGGGCTCGGCGTGGGCGTGGGCGTCGCCGCATCGCAGTTGACGCTGGTGCAAAAAGCCGAAGCAGCCGATCCGGCCAAGCCGGCAACCGACGGCGCACGCAAGATCGAGGTCAAGCGCACGGTGTGCGGACACTGTTCAGTTGGCTGCGCAGTCGATGCGGTGGTCGAGAACGGCGTCTGGGTGCGCCAGGAGCCAGTCTTCGATTCGCCGATCAACATGGGCTCGCATTGCTGCAAGGGCGCAGGCTTGCGCGAGCACGGACATGGCGAATATCGGCTGCGCACGCCGATGAAGCTGGTTGGCGGCAAATACCAGCGCATCAGCTGGGACCAGGCGCTCAGCGAAATCAGCGCCAAGATGCTCGAGTTGCGCAAGGACAGCGGACCGGATTCGATCTTCATCGTCGGCTCGAGCAAGCACAACAACGAGCAGTCGTATCTGATGCGCAAGTGGGTCAGCATGTGGGGCAGCAACAACTGCGACCACCAGGCTCGCATCTGCCACTCGACCACAGTCGCCGGTGTCGCCAACACCTGGGGCTACGGTGCGATGACCAACTCCTACAACGACATGCGCAATTCGAAGGCGGCGTTGTACATCGGCTCGAATGCGGCTGAGGCGCACCCGGTGTCGATGCTGCACATGTTGCACGCGAAGGAGACCGGCACCAAGATGATCGTGGTCGATCCGCGCTTCACGCGGACCGCTGCCAAGGCAGACCAGTACATCCGCATCCGTTCCGGCTCGGACATTCCGTTCCTGTTCGGCTTGTTGCATCACATCTTCAAGAACGGCTGGGAAGACAAGCAGTACATCAATGATCGCGTGTACGGCATGGACAAGGTGCGCGAGGACGTGCTGGCCAACTGGACCCCAGACAAGGTGCTGGAAGCTTGTGGCGTGGATGAAGCCGCTTGTTATCTGGCTGCCAAGACGATGGCTGAAAACCGGCCCAGCACGCTGGTCTGGTGCATGGGGCAGACCCAGCACACGATCGGCAATGCGATGGTGCGTGCTTCGTGCATCGTGCAACTGGCGTTGGGCAATGTGGGTGTCAGTGGCGGCGGCGCGAACATCTTTCGTGGCCACGACAACGTGCAGGGTGCGACCGACGTCGGCCCCAACCCCGATTCGCTGCCCGGTTACTACGGCTTGGCTGAAGGCTCGTGGAAACACTACGCCAAGGTCTGGGGTCTCGATTTCGACTGGATCAAGAGCCGTTACGCCCCTGGGATGCTGACCAAGTCCGGCATGACGGTGTCGCGCTGGGTCGACGGCGTTCTCGAGAAGAACGATCTGATCGATCAGGACAGCAATCTGCGCGGCCTGTTTTTCTGGGGCCATGCACCGAACTCGCAGTCGCGCGGCCTGGAGATGAAGCGGGCGATGGACAAGCTCGATCTGCTGGTGGTCGTCGATCCCTATCCGTCGGCAACCTCGGCGATGGCCGCGATGCCGGGCAAGGCCGAAGATCTGAACCCGAATCGCGCCGTCTATGTGTTGCCGGCGTGCACGCAGTTCGAGACCTCCGGTTCGGTGACTGCGTCGAACCGCTCATTGCAGTGGCGCGAGAAAGTGATCGAGCCGCTCTGGGAGTCGCGCACCGATCACATGATCATGTATCAGCTGGCCGAGAAACTCGGCTTCGCCAAGGAGTTTACCAAGTCGCACAAGCTGGTGGCCGGCAAGGGCGGGATGATGGAGCCCGAGATGGAGTCGGTGCTGCGCGAGATCAACAGCGCCACCTGGACCATCGGCTACACCGGCCAGAGCCCGGAGCGTCTGAAGGCCCACATGCGCAACATGCATGTCTTTGACGTGAAATCGCTGAAGGCAAAGGGTGGCATCGACAAGGAAACCGGCTACAAGCTCGACGGCGACTATTTCGGGTTGCCCTGGCCCTGCTACGGTACGCCCGAAATCAAGCATCCCGGCTCGCCGAACCTGTACGACACTTCCAAGCACGTGATGGACGGAGGCGGCAATTTCCGCGCCAACTTCGGTGTCGAGCGTGACGGTGTCAACCTGCTTGCCGAAGACGGTTCCTGTTCAAAAGGGTCGGAGATCACCACCGGTTATCCTGAGTTCGACCATATCTTCCTGAAGAAGCTGGGCTGGTGGAACGATCTGACCGATGCCGAGAAGGCCGCTGCAGAGGGCAAGAACTGGAAGACCGATCTGAGCGGCGGGATCCAGCGCGTCTCGATGGCGCATGGCTGCCATCCGTTCGGCAATGCCAAGGCGCGCGCGCTGGTCTGGAATTTCCCCGATCCGGTGCCCAAGCATCGCGAGCCGCTGTATTCAACCCGCCCCGATCTGGTCGCCAAATATCCGACCCACGACGACAAGAAGTCCTTCTGGCGGCTGCCCACCTTGTTCAAGAGCGTGCAAGAGAAAAACATCGACATCGGCAAGCAGTACCCGCTGATCATGACGTCCGGGCGCCTGGTCGAATATGAGGGCGGTGGCGAGGAAACCCGCTCCAACCCGTGGCTGGCTGAATTGCAGCAGCACATGTTCGTCGAAATCAATCCCGCCAGCGCCAACGATCGCGGGATTCGCAATGGCGACTCGGTGTGGGTCACCACGCCATCGGGCGCCAGGCTTGAAGTGCAGGCGCTGGTCACCGAACGGGTTGATCGCGGCACGGTGTTTTTGCCATTTCACTTCTCGGGGCATTGGCAAGGTGTCGACCTGCTCAAGTATTACCCCGAAGGCGCGCATCCGGTGGTTCGCGGCGAAGCGGTCAATACCGGCACCACCTATGGCTACGACTCGGTCACGATGATGCAGGAAACGAAAACCACGGTGTGTCAGGTCGCGCGGGCCTGACCGGCTTGCTGCCAACCATCGTGCAACGGAGATCCAAATGGCAAGAATGAAGTTCATCTGCGACGCCGAGCGCTGCATCGAATGCAATGGCTGCGTCACCGCGTGCAAAGCCGAGAATAATGTGCCGTGGGGCGTGAATCGGCGTCGCGTGGTCACGATGAACGACGGCATTCCCGGAGAAAAAAGCATTTCGGTGGCGTGCATGCACTGTTCGGACGCGCCGTGCATGGCGGTCTGTCCGGTCGATTGCTTCTACCGCACCGAAGACGGCGTGGTGCTGCATGACAAGGACATTTGCATCGGCTGCGGCTATTGTTCATACGCCTGCCCGTTCGGCGCACCGCAGTTTCCAAGCAATGGCGAATTCGGCCTGCGCGGCAAGATGGACAAGTGCACCTTCTGCGCCGGCGGCCCGGAGGCCAATGGCAGCGATGCCGAGTTCAACAAGTACGGTCGCAACCGATTGTCCGAGGGCAAACTTCCAGCGTGCGCCGAGATGTGCTCTACCAAGGCACTGCTCGGTGGCGACGGCGACATCGTGGCCGACATCCTGCGCAACCGGGTGCTGGTGCGCGGCAAGGGCAGCGAAGTCTGGGGCTGGGGCACGGCGTACGGCAAACCGACGCAGAACGCGCCCGTCAGTGGCGCCGCAACGGCACCGGCCACCGGCGAGGTGAAGAAATGACGGCCGGACCACCACTCCTCGCGTTGTCCTTGGGGTTTGCAATGATGTTGGGCGGCTGTGGTGAAAAGCCGCAGATCAGCGATCGATCGGTGCGCAAGTCCGACACCGCTGCGTGGTCGGTCAGTTCAGAGGCTGTTCCTGCCTTTTCAGCGAATGGCTGGAAGGCCAGCGGCGACAAGGCGTCCTGGGAATCTCAGATCAATGCGCGGACCCAGTCGCAGAACGACTACGCTGCAAGATAGCGAGGGATTTGCCATGCACAGCCTGATCTCGCGAGCGTCCGCTGCGTTCACCTTGTTGCTGGCGCTTGCGCTTGGTGCACCCACTGCGCTGCAGGCCCAGACCGCGACGACTGCCGGTCCGCCTGCGGGCTTCGTCGCTCCCGCCGCGCCGAAGCCGGAGGACACCAATGCCGAAAGAGCGAAAAGCCAGCCCGGCAACAATGCGCCATTCTGGCGCGCGGTGCGAGACAACAAGGGCGTATCCAATCTGCCGGGCTCCGAAAAGGGCGTTTTGATCCAGCCCCAGGTCAAATACCCTGGTTCGAATCTCACCACCGCGGGCGAAGCGTGGCGACAGGTCCGCAACAACTGGATCATTCCTTATGGCGGCTCGCTGCTCATCATCGCGCTACTTGCGCTGGCAATCTTCTACTTCGCCAGGGGTCCGCTGGGGCACGATCATGGGAGCAAAGGAGGGCGCATCGAGCGATTTACACCATTCGAGCGCGCCGCACATTGGTCGAACGCGATTGCGTTCGTGGTCTTGGCAATTTCAGGCCTGGTCATGGCATTCGGCAAATTCCTGCTGCTGCCCATCATTGGCGGTTCGCTGTTTGGTTGGCTGACCTATGCACTGAAGACAGCACACAATTTCGTCGGCCCGTTGTTCGTTGTGTCGTCGATCGTCCTTTTCTTCACATTCTTGAAGGACAACTTCCCCACTCGGGTTGATTTCCTGTGGCTCAGGACGGCCGGCGGGATGTTCGGTGGCCGTGAAGTGCCGTCGCACCGCTTCAATGCCGGCGAGAAAATCGTGTTCTGGGGCGGGGTGCTGGCCCTGGGTGCAGTGGTGATCGGGTCGGGTCTTTATCTGGACAAGATTCTCCCTGGCATGGACTACCTGCGGGACGACATGCAGGTAGCGCACATGGTTCATGCGGTTGCCACGGTATTGGTGATGGCAATGATTTTCGGCCACATTTACATGGGCACGATCGGCATGCGTGGCGCCTATCGCGCGATGCGCGACGGCTATGTGAATGAGGCGTGGGCCAAGGAGCACCATGAGCTCTGGTACGAGGACATCAAGCGCGGCAAGATTCCGGCGCAACGCAGCCGGCCGGCGGGCGACCCTGATGCGGCGCCGGTGGTGTTGCCACGCTGATCCTGCACCGATTTCGAGCATCGCTGTCCAAAGCACCAACAGGACCAACAGGACCAACAGGACCAACCCCATGCGTACCGTTTCCCGTCTGACCCTTGCTCTGGCTTGTGTGGCTTTTGCTCAGCTTGCCATGGCGAAAATGCCGCCGGCCACTGAAGAGGCCAAGGCCAAGGCCGCCGAAGCGGCAGCCAAAACGGCCTGGGGCGACAAAGTGGCCTCTTTTCAACTGTGCAAGGTGCAAGACCGCCTCGCCGCGAGCTATCGCGCCGGACAGAGTTCCAGTGGCAAGCAACCCGGTACGCCGTTTGAAGCTCCGCCCTGCACCGATCCCGGCCCCTATGCGGCTGCGGTACCTGCCAATGCTGCGTTGGAAAAGGCAGGCGCCCATTCGGCGCCGGCATCCACGGCACCGACGGCCCCTGCCGCTGCGCCGCCTGCCGGCAAATCGTGAGACTGGCTGTCGGGGCATCCGATCGAGCAACGAAGGCTTGATCGGCCCGGCCCGGCTGGGGGCGCCCCGCTTGGACTCGGGCCTGGCGATCGGGCATGAGCCCGCCGATCTGTGCAAGGGACAATACCGCTGTGCGCAGCACGAAGGTAACCCATGAGCTTGCCCAGATTGACCCGCGCCAGCGCGCCGCTGACCCATTCCATCCGTGCACTCGACGAGTTCGGAGCCACCCGCGACATCGCGATTCCGGCTGAACGAGCGCTGACGATATTCGTCGACAAGCGCGAACTGGTCACCTTGATGACGCTTGGTGCGGCACCTGAATTGCTGGTGCTCGGCTACCTGCGCAACCAGCGCCTGGTCGAGTCGATCGACGAAATCGATTCGATCACCGTTGACTGGGAGGTTGGCGCTGCGGCGGTGAAGACGCACAAAGGCATCACCCGCTTCGAGGAGAAGACCGCGAAGCGAGTGGTTACCACCGGCTGCGGTCAAGGTACCGTCTTCGGCGACTTGATGGGCGCACTCGATACGGTCGAACTGCCACCACCGACCGACCTGGCGGCGCGTTTGAGCCAGCACACCTTGTACGCCTTGCTCGATTCGATCAGGCTGCAGGAGAGCACATACAAATCGGCCGGCTCGGTGCATGGCTGCGCGCTGTTCAGACAGGCTGAACTGCTGCACTTTGTGGAAGATGTCGGCCGCCACAACGCCATCGATACCATCGCGGGCTGGATGGCGCTGCGCGACATGACCGGCGGTGACAAGATCTTCTACACAACCGGCCGCCTGACCAGCGAAATGGTCATCAAGGCGGCTCAAATGGGGGTTCCGGTGGTGGTGTCGCGCAGCGGCATCACGCAGATGGGCCATGAGGTGGCGCAGCGCCTGGGCTTGGCGCTGTTCGGGCGGGCGACCAATCGCCATTTCATCTGTTACTGCGGCTTTGACCGATTCGACGCGCAGCCCGAGCCCCGGCGGGCCATCGCGTGAAGGTCATGAATGACTGATCAGCCGGGACAGCGTCTGCACCGCCATAGAATCGCCGGATGCGGCGGCGCCGCGCAGCGTGCAACACGATCCAGATGAGCATCAAGAGCGACAAGTGGATACGCCGGATGGCCGAGCAGCACGGCATGATCGAGCCGTTCGAGCCGCAACAGGTCAGGCACTCGGCCGACGGCGAGAAGATCGTCAGCTACGGTACCAGCAGCTACGGCTATGACATCCGCTGCGCACCTGAATTCAAGGTGTTCACCAACATCTACAGCACCGTTGTCGACCCGAAGAATTTCGACGAGCGCAGTTTCGTCGACATGCAAGGCGACGTGTGCGTGATTCCCCCGAACAGTTTTGCGCTGGCCCGCACGCTCGAATATTTCCGCATCCCGCGCAACGTGTTGACGATCTGCCTGGGCAAGAGCACCTATGCACGTTGCGGCATCATCGTCAATGTGACGCCGTTCGAGCCCGAATGGGAAGGCTATGTGACGCTCGAATTCAGCAATACGACGCCACTCCCTGCCAAGATCTATGCCGGAGAAGGTTGCGCGCAGGTGTTGTTCTTCGAGAGTGATGAAGTCTGCGAAACCAGCTACAAGGATCGCGCCGGCAAATACCAGGGCCAGCGCGGCGTTACCCTGCCGAAAGCCTAGGATGGCTGCGGCAGTTTTACAGCCAGGAGCATGAAATGAAATGGCAGGGTGAACGCGAAAGCGACAACGTCAGTGACGTTCGGGGGTCGGGGGGCGGGGGCGGCGGTTTCGGCGGCGGGCGCAGCATCGGCATCGGCTCGGTGGTGGTGGCGCTGGTGGCGGGCTGGATCTTCGGCGTCAATCCGCTCACGGTGTTGGGCCTGATCGACGGCGGATCGCAGGGCTCGGCACCGACCCAGACCCAGGGGCACGCGCCGGCTGCCAACGACACCTCGGCCCGCTTCGTCGCGGCGATCCTGGCCAGCACGGAGGATGTCTGGACCGAAAGCTTCAAGACGGCCGGCATGACTTACCGCGCACCCAAGTTGAACATCTTCCGTGGCAGCTATCCCACCGCGTGCGGCCGCGGCGAAGCCGCAATGGGACCGTTTTATTGTCCGGGCGACGAACAGGTCTACATCGATCTGAGCTTCTACGACACCATGCGCAACCGTCTTGGCGCGCCGGGAGACTTCGCACAAGCGTATGTCGTCGCCCATGAAGTCGGGCACCATGTGCAGCATTTGCTGGGCATCACCGACAAGGTTGATGCCATGCGCGGGCGCGCCAGCCAGGCTCAACAGAATGCAATGAGCGTGCGGGTCGAACTTCAAGCCGACTGTTTTGCGGGCATTTGGGCCCAACACTCGCAGCAGGCCAAGGGCTGGCTGGAGCAGGGTGACATCGAGGAAGGTCTGAACGCGGCTTCGCAGATTGGTGACGACGCCTTGCAACGCCAGTCCACCGGAACCGTGCGGCCGGAAAGTTTTACGCACGGGACGAGCGCCCAGCGGGTGTCGTGGTTCAAGCGTGGTCTGGCGTCAGGGCGGATGAGCGATTGCAATACCTTCGACAACGGACAGCTTTGAATCCCTTCGCTCAAACGCCGGTGTGTTTGATGCATCATTGTTGAACATGAAACTTTTTACGCTGATGGTCACGTTGCTGACGAGTTCCGTTGCAGCTGCGTGCGGTTCAAGCCAGTTGGCGGCAGCACCGGTTGCCGGTACCAGCGGGAGTGGAGTGACGAAGGGTGGTGTCATGCAGCGGCTTGACCTCGATTCTGCGGTGCGTCTGGCACGCGCCGATGCGGCCCGCCTGACTGGCGCGCCCGCCGATTCTCTGACCTTGATCAGCGCCGAGCGAGTGACCTGGTCGAATGGAAGCATCGGGTGCCCCATGCCCGGCATTGAATATACGCAGGCACTCGTTCCCGGGTTCAGGGTTCGCCTGCGTGGGCCTGCCGGCGAACTCGACTACCACTCCGCAGAGCGCGGTGGCGTGCTCTTGTGCCCGGCCAAGCGGGCGACCGATCCCGTGTCCGGCGGCTACAACAGCAAGATCTGACGATCTGAAGTCTGCGCGTGGTTCAAGCCGCGCGAATCAGCAAGCACTGACGCCGCCGATACGAACTGGCCCGGTTGCGCCGTTCTGGCGACTCCTTTCAACTGACCTGCGCTCGCTGCGGGCGAAAAAAAGCCGGACCTTTCGGCCCGGCCTTCGCGATTGCAGACTCGAGTCAGCGATCGAGTCGGATGATGGTTGGCGGCGGCAGGTTCGGGTTGCCCGAATAGACCAGCGAGCCAAGGTATCGGGTACCGTAGCTCAGGCCAACGGGCAGTGGAATCAGCGAGACCTCGATGGTTTGGCCAGCCGTCACCGATGACGGCGCGTAGACCTGGACATTGTTCGCTGAAGCGGTGCCCAGCACCCAGCTGTGCAGCTTGAACGGCGTGGTTCCATTGACGTTGAAGCCAGCGACCTCAACCGTGTAAGTGCCCGCTGCCGGACTGTCCAGGTTGACCTCTTCCTGCGAGGTGCCGCTCTCGCTCGTTCCTACAATGGCGCCGCCCGGATCACGAACGATGATGTCGATGTCGCTACCTGGCTTGACAT
>JBDTQC010000019.1:0-17603 GCA_039932405.1 Ideonella sp. | reverse complement strand
TCACCAATCCGGTGATCGCCGCCGGAGCGCTGCGCACGATGATCGACCGCGGCGCGCATCTGGTCGACGTTCGCCCGAGCGGCATGTACCGGGCTGGGCACATCGAGACAGCAGTCTGGGCCATTCGCCCTCGACTCGACAGACTGCAAATCGCGCCGAACGACGGCGTCATTCTCATCGCGGATGACGAGGGCGTGGCGGCGCTGGCAGCCAAAGAACTCCGTGAGCTTGTAGGTGAAAAGATCGCGTTGTCGATCAATCTGGACGGACCGGCTGCATGGTCGCAGGCTGGTCTGCAGATGCAAAGTACGCCTGAGTCGCCCAGCGACAGCGAATGCATCGACTACCTCTTCTTCGTGCATGACAGGCACGACGGAAACCGCGCCGCAGCCCTTCAATACCTCGCGTGGGAAACCAACCTCGTGCAGCAGATCGACGTCCAGGAACGCGCCGAGTTTCGCTTCGAGTGATTTGCAGATTGCTTATCTGAATTCTCAGGATCCGAGCCGCTGCCAGTTTTCTCAGACGACAAAAACCAAGGGTTTGCCCGGTAAATCAACCCGCTGAAAATAAATTGGCCGAATCGACGCATCACTGATCGATAAGGTGCCCTAATCATTCTCTCGTTCGTCTTAACTTGTTTGAGGCGAGGTCGCTTGATAGAGTCGAGTTGCAACTTCACCCGCAAATGGTCGCATTGAACCGCGACGCTCAGAAGGAAACGTCATGATCAAACGCCTCGTCGCCTCATCGCTGGTCGCTCTTCTCGGTGCTGCATCGGCGCCTGCCATGGCGGGCAAGGTGCTCGACAAGGTCGCCGAACGCGGGCAGCTCGCCGCCTGCATCAAGCTCGACTATCGACCGTTCGGCTTTCGGGCACCCAATGGGGATCAGATCGGCCTCGAACACGACCTCGTCGCAGACATGGCACAGCGGCTCGGCAAGAAGCTGAACAAGCCGATCAGCGTCGAGAAGGTCTCGGTCATCGCGGCCAACCGCATTCAGTTCGTGCAGCAAGGCAAGTGCGATGTGCTGATCGCTACCATGACCGACAACGCCGAGCGGCGCAAGGTCATCAATATCGTGCAGCCCGACTATTACTCGTCGGGCATCACCGTCATCGCGCGCAAGTCGACACCGATCAAGACCTGGGACGACATCCGCGGCAAGAAGCTCTGCGTGAGCCAGGGCGCGTTCTGGAACAAGGAATATCAGCGGCGCTACGACCTCGACCTCCAGGCCTTCGCCGGCATCGCCGAAGCCGGGCAGGCGCTGCAGGACGGTCGCTGCATCGGCAACCTGACCGATGACGCGCTGGCCGCCGCTCGTCTGCTGGATGTGGCAACCTGGGGGGACTACGAGATCAAGCTGCCGGTCCAGGACCGCGAGCCCTGGGGCGTGGCCACGCAGCATGGGGACGACGAGTTCGCCGCATTCCTGTCTGAGACGGTGACCGCCTGGCATCGCGACGGTACGTTGATCAAGCTCGAGAAGAAGTGGGAACTGCAGCCGACCGATTTCCTGAAGGAAATGCACGAGAAGTACAAGAACGCCAAGTAAAAGTCGACTCACGTTCCCCGCGCGACCTCGATGGAAATCATCGCCGCGATCCAGAAGTGGTTTGCGCATCTGCACACCACGACGGGGATCAACCTCACGGTCTTCTACGACTCGTGGGACGGCATGCGCTATCTGTCGGGTATCGGGATGACCCTGAGGCTCGCGCTGGTCTCGATCCTGATCTCGCTGGTGCTTGGGGTGATCGGGGCCTGGTTGCAGATGTCGCGCTGGAGGCCGGTGCGGGCGGTCATTTACGGCTACGTGCAATTCTTCCGCAATACGCCGCCGCTCGCGCAGCTGTACTTTCTCTACTTCGGGCTCGGCACCCTGATGCCGCGCGTGGTGAACGCCTCCGGCATCGCCGAGCCCTTCCTGAACAACGTGCAGTGGGCGGTCATCTCGCTGTCGCTCTTCGCCGGCGCCTTCAACATCGAGATCTTCCGCTCCGGCATCGAAGCGGTGCCGCAGTCGACGGTAGAGGCCACGCGATCGCTGGGCTACAGCCGATTCGCGGCCTTTCGCCACGTGATCTTTCCGCTGGCCTTGCGGATCTGCCTGCCGGCGCTGGGCAATAACCTCGTGAACCTGGTGAAGACCACGTCGATCGCCTATGCGATCGCGGTGCCCGAGGTGCTCTATGTCTCGAATCAGATCTGGGCCGACAACCTGAATGTGACCGAGATGATGAACGTCGTGCTGGTCACCTACTTGTCACTGGTCGGCTTGTTCGTGTTCGGATTCAACCGCTGGGAGCGTTGGCTCCGCGTGCCCGGACACTTTGCATGATTGTCCACACAGCGCGTCCTGTCGCGAGTTCTCCTGCGCTCTTCTGCCGCTACACCGGGTTGCCGAAGGTCGGCATGTCGACGCGCTACACACTGCTCGTCGCCGCGACCTTCGTGTTGATGACCGGTACGCTGTGGGCGCAAACCACCGATCCGCTGCGCGCCAGCATCGCCAGCGTGATGTGGAAGTGGACGCCGATGCTCTGGCAGGGCTTTCAGCTCAACCTCGTGATGAGCGCACTGGCGATGATCGGCGGCACCATCGTGGGCGCTTTCCTCGGGCTGGCGCAGGTCTCGCCACATCGAGGCATCAGCCGCGTCGCACGTTTCATCACGCAGGTGCTGCGCAATGCGCCGTGGTTGGTGGCGATTTTCTATGCGATGTACATGCTGCCCTACGAGGTGCAAATCGGCACGACAATCGTCAAGTTCCCGGATTGGTTCAAGGCCACGCTCGGGTTCTCGTTGCCGGTGATCGCGAACGTCTCCGAAATCGTTCGCGGCGGCATCTCGTCGATTCCCGTTCAGCAGTGGGAAGCCGCACGTTCTCTGGCGTTCACCCGGCGCCAGACACTCTGGATGATCGTGCTGCCACAGTGCGCCAAACGCATGCTGCCGCCGTGGATGAATCTGTATTCGCTCCTGACGATGGCGACGGTGCTGGCCAACGTGGTGGGCGTGTCGGAAGCGCTGACGATGGCGCGCGAGATTCTGGCGTCGGAGCGGCGTTCGGACCTGCTGTTGCCGATGTACGGCTACGTGCTGGTCTGGTTCTTCATCTACGTCTATCCAATCGGCCGCCTGACGGCGTGGCTCGAGCGCAAATGGGCGGTCAAAGAATGAGCATGGGCAAACAACTGGGTGGTCCGCAGGTCGTGGTGAACGACGTGTGCAAGTCCTTCGGAAGCACCGTGGTCCTCAAGAACATCCACCTCACGGTTCACAAGTCCGAGGTGGTCTGCGTCATCGGCCCGTCGGGCTCCGGCAAGTCCACCTTGCTGCGATGCATCAACGCGCTGGTGCCGATCGACAGCGGCTCCATCGCCGTCGCCGGCATCGAAGTGAACGATTCACGTCTGGACGAGCTGGCGCTGCGGCGGCGGGTCGGCATGGTGTTCCAGAGCTACAACCTGTTTCCTCACAAGACCGCGCTGCAGAACGTGATGATGGCGCCGATCCATGTGCTGAAGCAGAACAAGGCAGAGGTCGAGGTGCGTGCGCTCGCGCTGCTCAAGCGGGTTCGCCTGACAGGCAAAGAGCACAGCTACCCTGGGCAATTGTCCGGAGGACAGCAGCAGCGAGTCGCGATCGCACGCAGCCTGGCGATGTCGCCGGAGGTGATGATGTTCGACGAAGTCACCGCAGCGCTCGATCCGGAGACGGTCAAGGAAGTTCTGGTGACGATCCGCGATCTCGCCAACGAAGGCATGACCTGCATCCTCGTGACGCACGAGATGGGCTTCGCGCGCGAAGTCGCCGATTCGATTCATTTCACCGACCACGGCCGAATCGTCGAATCGGGTCACCCTGCCGAGTTCTTTGCAAACCCCAAAGATCCCCGCACACGCGAGTTTCTCGGCCAGATCCTTTGAAGATGCCGATGCGCTACAGCGCGCTATCGCTGCTGACTCAAGGCCTGCAGGGCAATCGGGGTTGGCAGCCGGCATGGCGGCAAGCGAAGCTGGCCGAGCGCTACAACGTCGTCATCATCGGCGCAGGCGGCCACGGGCTCGCGACGGCGTACTACCTGGCCAAACTGCACGGCATCCAACGCATCGCGGTTCTCGACAAGGGCTGGCTCGGCGGCGGAAACACGGGTCGCAACACCACCATCATCCGATCGAACTATGCGCAGCGCGCGAACGCTCACTTCTACGAGCACTCGCTGAAACTCTGGGAGCGTCTGAGCGAGGAGCTGAACTTCAACCTGATGTTCAGCCAGCGCGGGGTTATCAATCTGGTGCACTCGACAGCCGAACGGGAGAACTGGGTCAGGCGCTACAACTCGATGCGTTTGCGCGGCATCGATGCCGAGGTCCTGACGCTCGACGCGCTGCGCGAGCGCGTGCCCCAGCTCGATCTGCAGCCGGAAGGTCGCTACCCGGTGATCGGTGCCTTGGCCCAGCCGCGCGGCGGCACCGCGCGGCACGATGCGGTGGCATGGGGATACGCGCGCGCCGCCGATGCGCTCGGAGTCGACATCATCCAGAACTGCGAGGTCACCGGCATTGCGGTCGAGAACGGGCGCGTGTGCGCGGTCGACACGTCGCTCGGCCGCATTGCCACCACCAAAGTCGGTTGCTGCGTGGCCGGCCATTCCAGCCGCGTCGCGGCGATGGTCGGCTTGCGTCTGCCGATCGAGACGCACCTGCTGCAAGCGGCCGTCACCGAACCGGTCGAACCGATGATCGACCAGGTCGTGTCATCAGGCGCCTGGCGCGTCTACATCAGCCAGACCGACAAGGGTGAAGTGCTGATGGGCGGGCGGCTGGATGGCTACAACTCCTATTCGCAACGCGGCAGCCTGCCCGTGATCGAAGAGGTGCTGGGCGGCGCGGTTGCATTGTTTCCTGCGTTGGCCGGCGCGCGGCTGATGCGCAGCTGGGCCGGTGCGGTCGACATGTCGATGGACGGCAGCCCGATCATCTCCAAGACGCCCGTCGGCGGCTTCTACTTCAACGGCGGCTGGTGCTATGGCGGATTCAAGGCGACGCCTGCTTCGGGGCACTGCTTCGCGCACATGCTGGCCAACGATGCACCCCACCCGCTCAACGCCGAGCACTCGCTGGCCCGCTTCAGCACCGGCCATTTGCTGAACGAGCGCGGCGCCGGCCCGCAACCCAACGCTCACTGACGCCGCGATGCTGCTGATCCCTTGCCCCTGGTGCGGCCCGCGCAACGAGAACGAATTCGCCTATCAGGGCGATGCTTCAATCGCCCGCCCCACAAATCCCGCGGAAGTGAGCGATGAGGCGTGGACAGCCTACCTCTACCTTCGTGACAACCCGCGCGGCGTCCACCAGGAGCACTGGAATCACCGCTACGGTTGCCGCCAGTGGTTTGAATTGACACGCAACACGCTCGATCACTCGATCGTCACGGACGCAGCCGCCGCGTCGCCTGAAAGTTCGCGATGAGCCAACCGTCTCGCGTCGAAGGCGGCTCCTTCATCGACCGCGATAAAGCGCTGTCGTTCACCTTCAATGGCCGCACCTGCTCGGGATTCGACGGCGACACGCTGGCCTCGGCATTGCTCGCCAACGGCGTGCGCATGTTGGGGCGCAGCTTCAAATACCACCGGCCTCGTGGCATCGTCGCACTGGGATCCGAAGAGCCCAACGCGTTGTTGCGCGTGATGGATCGCGATGGCAACGGGTGGCCGAACGGACGGGCCACGACGATACCGCTCCTCGATGGCATGGCGGTGCGCAGCCAGCATCACTGGCCGTCGCTCGACCTGGACCTGGGCGCGCTGGCCGACTGCTTCAGCCGCTTTCTGAGCACCGGCTTCTACTACAAGACCTTCATGTGGCCGCGCCGGTGGTGGCCGCACTATGAGCACATCCTGCGTCACGCCGCAGGTCTGGGCGCGCCGCCCACTGCGCTGATCCATCCGCCCGCAGGGCAGCGTCACGTGCATGTCGACGTGCTCGTGGTCGGCGGCGGGCCGGCAGGTCTGGCCGCCGCACTGGCTGCGGGTCGCTCCGGGGCATCCGTGTTGCTCGCCGAAGATGACGCACGCCTGGGCGGCAGCATGCCGGAGGATGAGCCAGGCGACGCAGAGAGCTGGCTGCTGGCGACGCTTGCGGCGCTACGCGAGATGCCCAACGTGTCGCTGCTCACGCGTACGGTAGCGACCGGTTACTACGACCATGACTTTTTGACGATGGTCCAGACCCGGCTGAAGCCCACGGCTCAATCGACGACCACGGCTCACACCTTGTGGAAGGTCCGTGCCACCCGTGTCGTGCTGGCCACGGGCGCCATCGAACGACCGCTGGTGTTCGGCGGCAACGACCGACCCGGCGTGATGCTGGCCAGTGCCGTCATCGGCTACCTGCAGCGCTACGGTGTTCTTTGCGGCCGGCGCATCGTGCTCTGCACGAACAATGACAGCGTCTATGTCGCTGTGCCGGCGCTCGAACGGGCGGGCGCCACGATCGAGGCGGTGCTTGATGTTCGCGATCAGCCGAGCGCCATCGCGTTAGCTGCGATCAAAGCCGGACTGAAAGTAATCTCCAACGCAAGCATCGTAGGGACCGACGGCCGCGCCCGGATTCGCGCTGTTCGATGGACACAGTCGAGTGGCGCCACGATGCGGACCGAGTGCGACCTGCTCGCGATGGCCGGCGGTTGGACGCCACGCGTCCATCTTTTCTCGCAAGCACGCGGCACGCTGCGCTACGAGCCCTCCATCGGCAGCTTCGTGCCACGCGCTGCCAATGGCGCGAACGTCAGCGCAGGCGCTTGCAACGGTTGCTTCGACACCGATGCGTGCATTGCCGAAGGCGAACGCGCGGGCAGGAACGCCGCACCCATCCCCGGCGCCAGCCCGGGCATCGAGCTCGCCGGCACAACCGAGGTCGCCACCCCATCGCGCCAGAAGGCCTTCGTCGACTTCCAGAACGATGTCACGGTGGGCGACATCCTGATGGCTTCGCGCGAAGGTTACCGTTCTGTCGAACACCTGAAGCGCTACACGACGCTGGGCATGGGCACCGACCAGGGCAAGCTCAGCAACATCAACGGGTTGGCGATTCTGGCCAGTCAGACCGGGCAGGCGCCAGGCCAGGTCGGCACCACGACCTTCCGCCCACCCTACATTCCGATCGACCTGTCCGTCATCGCGGGACTTGCGCAGAACCACCCCGCACACGCGGTGCGGCGACTGGCCACACACGATTGGCACCTGCAAAACGGCGCAGTGTTCACGCCATCTGGCATCTGGCTGCGGCCGCAGCTCTATCGACGCCCTGGTGAGTCCGATCTGGACGCAGTCAATCGCGAGGTGGGCGCCGTACGAGACGGCGTGGGGCTGATCGACGTGTCGCCCCTCGGCAAGATCGAGCTGCAAGGCACGGACGCCGCCGAGCTGCTGAACCGGCTGTACGTGAATCGGTTCAACAAGCTGCCGATTGGCCGGGCGAAGTTCGGCGTGATCCTGCGCGAAGATGGCATGGTGCTGGACGACAGCGTGGTCGCGCGGCTGAGCGAATATCATTTCGTGATGAGCACCAGCACGGCCCACAGCAAGCTGGTGCCCGAGCACATCGCCTTTTGCCTGCACACGATTTGGCCGACGCTGCGCGTTCATGTGACGCCGGTGAGCGAGCAATGGTCCACATTCGCGCTCGCTGGCCGCCTTGCGCGCGCCGTGCTGAGCAGACTCTCCCCTGACTTCGACGTGAGTGCCGCCGCGCTGCCACACATGTCGGTTCGCGTCGGCACCCTCGCGGGCGCCACCGCCCGCGTCGCGCGGATGAGCTTCAGCGGTGAACTGTCGTATGAGATCAGTGTCCCCGCGGCGCAAGGCATGCGCGTATGGACGGCGCTGGTCGAGGCAGGCGCGCCGCACGGCCTCACGGTCTATGGCACCGAAGCGATGGGCGTACTGCGCATCGAAAAGGGCCATTTCGTGGTGGGCCGCGAAGCGTCCGGGACGGCGACGCTGGATGACCTCGGCCTCGGTGGCTTGCTCGATCGAAGCAAGGATTGCATCGGCATGCGCTCGCTGTCGCTGCCCGCACTGGCAGAAGCCGGGCGTGCCCAGTTGATCGGCGTGAAGGCGACCGAGCCGGGCTCGAGGATTCCGCCCGGCGCGCACATCGTATTGGACAACAGCACAAAGGTTCAGCACTCGCACGGCGCGATGACTTCGCAGTGCTACAGCCCGACGCTGGGTTGCTCGATCGGGCTGGCGATGGTGCAAAGCGGCCGCGCACGCGTCGGCGAAATTGTTTACGCAGTCTCGCCAGTGACCAATGAAGCGGTGCGTGTGCAGTTGACCGACGCCCGCTTCGTCGACCCCGCGGGGGAGCGATTGAATGCGTGAAGCTGATCCCAATGAAAGGGCGAACTACGCGATGGCCATCGTCGTCTTGCCATGGCATCCACGCTATTTGCTGCGCGCATTCCGTGACGATTTTGCATCGCACCCACCCTGCGAAACACTGCGGGCGGGTCGCTCGGCTGCTCGCAACGCATCCGGCCTCGTGTTTGCGCTGGCACCAGACGAATGGTTGTTGCTGCCCGAAGACGGCGCCACACATCCCGCACCCGATCAGACCCGGCCCGACGTTGCACTGATCGATGTGTCGAGCGCTCAACTTGTCGTCCGACTCGAAGGTGATCGCGCACTTGATATGTTGATGTCCGGTTGCGGCGTCGACCTGGATTCGCAACGCTTTCGCATCGACGACTTCGCACAGACACGCCTCGGGCCATTCGCCGTGCTGATCCACAGAGCGGGCGAGACGGCATACAACATTCACATCGAAAGAAGCCTGGTTGATTCGCTGCGCGGCTGGCTCGAAGCCAGTGCGAGCGCCCTCAACTTGGCAGAAGGAGCATCATGAAACTGGTCACCTACATTGATTCATTCGGGGCCGATCGAGTCGGCGCACTGACCCAGGACATGCTTCAGGTGGTCGACCTCGCCGCCAGCGCCCGGCAAATCGGCCAGCCATCACACGCGCTCGGCTCGATGCGCTCGCTGATCGAAGCCGGGGACCCTGGGCTGGCGCTCGCAAGAGCGGCGCTTGCACACGGAGAATCGACACCCGGCTCCAACATATTGAAGGCAGCGGCCGGCCTGCAATTGAAGGCGCCCGTGCCGCGGCCCACGGCCATGCGCGACTTCCTGAGTTTCGAGCGGCATGTGCAGGGTTGCCGCACGACGCGGTTCAAGCATCGCACGCGCGGCCAGCCCGACGCCGACGCGCAGTTCGACGCCTTCGTGCAAGCTGGCGGCCTGAAACTCGCACCGGTCTGGTACGAGCAGCCGATCTACTACAAGGGCAACCGCATGTCGGTCGTCGGGCCGCATCACGACATCCAGTGGCCGAGCTATTCAAACTTGCTCGATTTCGAGCTCGAATTCGGAATCTTCATCGGCCGGTCGGCAAAAAACGTGTCGCGCGAAAACGCCGGCGCGCACATCTTCGGTTTCAGCATCTTCAACGATGTCTCCGCGCGCGACGCGCAGGCGCGCGAATCCGAAGGGCAACTCGGCCCGGCAAAAGGCAAGGATTTCGACACCGGCAACGTGATCGGCCCGTGGCTGGTGACCGCCGACGAGATCGCCGATCCCTACAACCTCACGATGATTGCGCGCGTCAACGGCGAAGAATGGTCGCGTGGCAATTCGCGTGAAATGGCGCATCGGTTCGAGGACATGATCGCCCACGTGTCGATGGACGAAACAATCTACCCCGGCGAGTTTCTCGGTTCGGGCACGGTGCCCGGCGGATGCGGACTCGAACTGGACCGCTGGCTGCAACCGGGGGACGTGATCGAACTGGAGGTGGAAGGCCTCGGCATCCTTCGCAATCGCGTCGTTCGTTGACACGCCTCGCACGGCAGCG
This sequence comes from Ideonella sp., assembly GCA_039932405.1. GTDB lineage: Bacteria > Pseudomonadota > Gammaproteobacteria > Burkholderiales > Burkholderiaceae_C > Ideonella_A. The sequence goes on along the minus strand of JBDTQC010000019.1, from coordinate 7,675 downwards.
GGGATCGCGGCCGCCGACGACCTGGCATGCGAAATGCAACTGATCGGCTGTCAACGAAAGTGGGCGCTTTTTGGTTGATCAACAAAGCGGCGATACTGTTTCAATGCAGCGGTGGGGTTCGGCATCTGGAGGTCCGATGGCTTTCATGTTCGATGATTCATGCACGGGCGACCGACGGTTGGTTTTCGATCCGCCTATCCCGCGAACCCGGTCGGCAGCTGGATACCCGCCATGTCGTTGACGCTCGCGGCCTATCACCAGATCTACGACACCTCCACCGTCGAGCGCGCGCTCGGGCAACTGCCGGACGACTCGCGGGCCCTGGCCCGGTTGTACGAGAAGATGATCGAGCGCGGCGGCGAGCGCTTCGTCAGCAAGCCGTCGGTCGTGCCGGACGTGGCCGAATTGCGTGCGCAGTCACCGAATTTCAGTGATGTGATCGACGAGGTGCTGCGCGAGGTTGCACTGGTCGTGGATACCGATGATCCGCTCGAGCTGACACCGATCCTGCTGGTCGGCGACCCTGGCGTTGGCAAAACCCGTTTTGCGCGCGGCCTGGCCACCATGCTCGGCACCGGCAACGTCACCATCAGTCTGGCGCAGACAACTGCCGGCTGGATCGTCGGCGGTTCAGCATCGACCTGGCAGGGTGCCAAACCGGGCAAAGTCTTCGAAACGCTGTTGCACGGGGAAAATTCGAACCCTGTCGTCACACTTGACGAGATCGACAAGGCCTCGCGCGGTCAATACGACCCGCTGGGCGCCTTCTACGCGCTGCTCGAACGCGATACCGCCAGCGAGTTCGTCGACGAATATGTCGATCTGCCGATCGATGCCTCTCGCATCGTCTGGATCGCAACGGCCAACGACCCGCGATCGGTGCCCGAGCCCATTCTCAGTCGCATGCGCGTGATCGAGGTGCGAGCGCCGACCCGGGACGAAGCACGCGTCATTGCCGCTGCGATGTACCGTGAACAACGCGCGGCGCACCGTTGGGGCGACCGCTTCGAGCCCGAGCCCGATGACGCGGTACTCGATGCACTCGAAGCGGTATCACCGCGCGAGCTCGGCCACTTGTTGCGTTCGGCTTTCGGCGCTGCCAAGCTCGCAGGGCGCAGCGCACTGACGGTGGACGACCTCGGAATCCAGAAGCGCGGGCGGCCCCGAATCGGCTTTTGACGATGTGGCCCGCTGAAACCGAGGGTCAGGAAACTGCAGCCATGCCGCAGGATTGAGCACCACTTTGCTCACCGGCTCGCAGCTGGGCACCGATCCGATCGGCAAGACGCAGCGTTGCACGCCGGTACGCATCGGCAATCGGCAACGGGCCCTGCCCCTGCACCGGCTCCACGATGCGCACGCTGCAGGCCCCCTCCAGCGAGCGGACTTGCGGCGCCAGCAGCGTCCAGCGGGCCTCCAGCTGCACATCGACAGCCGGCCGCGCGTCAAGGCGCAGCACTTCGAGGACGAGCCGCCAGGAAAATCCGGAATCAGCGGCTGTGCCGCTGGTTGGCAACGCGCCATCGACCACATTCCAGCGCGACGACAGTCGGGCCCGCAGCGCAGCCTTCAGCTCGTCGGCCAGCGGCGACGCCCACCGATCTTCTTCAAGCAACTGCAGGGATTCGTCGGCACGCCGCACCAACCACTGCGGCCGGTCGAGCGCGGTCGGGACCTGGATCGGCGTGATCACCAGTCGGGCGGGAGCGCCTGCGGCAGATCCATTGCCGGTTGCGGCAAAGCCGGTTTCCGAATCGAGCAGACTGTGCAGCCGAAGCGGCGGTGGGGTGGTCGAACAGGCAAGCAAGACTGCCGTAGCCAGGCCGGCCATCAGACGGCCGACATGGAATGGCGCAAGCTGTGCCAGGCGCATCGCCACGCGTGGCAGCCGTTGAAGTGCCGCTGGGCTGGCCGAATGCTCGGATTTGCTGGCTGTCATCGCGGTGGGCTCGAAGGTGCCGCGCCGGCCGGGCCAGGCGCAGGCTGCGCTGCATCGATCGGCGGAATCGGTGAGGTCGCGGCAGGCTCGCGATTCGCAGGGCGCACGCGCCGGCCGGTCGACAAGGGTTCGTCTGCCGGTTTGCCGCGCAGCAATGACTGCGGATTGCGTTGCAGATAATCGGCCAGCACACGCAAGGCCTGCGCGGCGCGCTGCACCTCGGCCAGGGTCTGACCAGCCTGAATCTGCACCGATGAATTTTCGTCGAGCAGGTTGCGATCGAGGCGATCGATCGCCGTCTGAGCCTTGGCCAGTGTTGCCTGCAACTCGGACACCGCTTTCAGCGCTTCCGGAGTCAGCCGACCGAGCGCCTGATCCGCCTTGCCCATGGCCTGGTCGGCCTTGCCGACCGCACTTTGTACATCCCGCCCGATGGTGTCGAACGGAATCCGGCTCAGCTTCTCGACGATCTGTGCCACTTGCGGCTGGATCTCGCTGAGGGTGCCTGCCACGGTCGGCAGCGTGATGATGCCATTGGCTGCGGCTTGGTCGGCCGCCTGATCAGCCAGTCGCGCGGCCCTTTCCTCGCGACGCTCACGCCGCTCACGGCGAGTCAGCCGCTTGTCATCCGCCTTGCCGGCTTTTTTGGCGACCACCTTTGGCGCGGTTGCCGATTCGGTGTCGCCCCGACTGAAGAAATCGAGAGCAATGTACAGCTGCCCGGTCAGCAGATTGCCCGTCCTCATCTGCGCTTTCAGGCCCTGCGCAACCAGCCGCTGGATTGCCAACTTTCCCTTCGTACGAACTGGATCGGTCGACTCGGCCGGTGCTTGTGGCGAATCGCCAGTCGCCGGCGCAGCCAGTAGCGCGTCGCGCAGACTTCCCAGGCGCAGCGGATACAGATCGACCACCACTTCGACCGGAAAGCGACGCCGTCGCACGTCGCGCTGCAAGGTGATCTGGCTGACCTTGCCGATCTCGACGCCGAGAAAATCGACCGGCGCATCGACCGCCAGACCGCGGATCGACTGATTGAATACCATGCGCGCACGCACCGCCTCGCCGTCGGGCGGAGCCAAGGCGGATTTGCGATCGTTGAACAACATGAAGCGACTGCCGTCGGCTGCCGCCGCCTGCGTTAGTTCAGAAGGTAGTCGATCAAATGCAACACCGCCGGCCAGCACCGAAGACAAGGTCTGGGTATCAAGTGTCAAACCGTTGGCATTGAGTGTCAGATCGACACCGCTCGCGTTCCAGAACCGGGTCTGCGGCGTCACCAACTGGTTGTACGGTGCGTCGATGAAGATCTTGACCGTCAGCTCGTCCTGTTTCGGATCAAGTGAATAACCGACGACCCGACCGACCTTGGTGCGGCGGTAGTAGATCGGCGAGCCGACATCCAGCGAGCCGAGGTCGGTTGCGACCAGCGCAAAACTGCTGCCGGGCTCGCCGCGCAGAATGAATGGCGGCGACTCGAGACCGGAAAAATGAGTTCGCTCGACTTCCGAAACGCCTTCGTCGACTCCGATATACACGCCCGACAGCAAGGTGCCCAACCCGCTGATGCCAGCCGTGCCGATGCGCGGCCGCACAACCCAGAACTGGGTATCCTCGCGCGCCATCGTCGCCGCTGATCGATCGAGCCGCACGATGGCGACCACCCGTTTGTGGTCGTCGCGCAGCGACACCCTTTCGACCCGACCGACCGCGACCTCCTTGAACCGAACTTCGGTCTTGCCGGCTTCCAGGCCCTCGGCCGTGGTGAACTCGATCTCGATCTCCGGGCCGGTTTCAAGATAGTTGCGGATCAGCAGCGACGCGCCGATCATGATGGCAATGATCGGCACCAGCCAGACGAGCGAGAAGCGCAGGCGGTTCGCCTTGACGACGCGCGGCATGGGCAGTTCCCGGCCAGCATCACGGGCATCAGGCGCGCGCTCGGTCATGCTGACTGGCGCGCGGCAGCCGACATCGGTCGCTTCCGAGCGCCCGCATCCTGCCAGATCCAGCGTGGATCGAACTGGTGTGTGGCCATCATCGTCAACACGACGACAGCGCCGAAGGCGAGCAGGCCGGGGCCGGGGATTGCACTGGCGACATTGCCGAAACGTACCATGCCCACCAGCAGCACGACCACATACACGTCGAGCATCGACCAGTGGCCGACGGCCTCGACCAGCCGATACAGGCGTGAACGCTCAACCTGGCGCCATTGCGGCGCATATTCGACGCTCCAGGCGAGCAGCGCCAATGCAAAGATCTTCAGCAGCGGAACGACGATGCTGGCGACGAACACCAGGATCGCAAGGCCGACGGCGCGATCGTTCCACAAGTCGATGATGCCGCCGATCAGCGTATGCGGCGTCGCCCGCAGCGTCTTCACGGTAATCATCATCGACATCAGGTTGGCCGGGACGAGGCAGACCGCAGATGCAGCCAGCAACGCCCAGGTTCGTTGCAGGCCGATGTCGCGCGGGTGCTCGAGCAGATAGCCACAGCGTGGGCAGCGCGCAACGCTGTCAGGCAGCGCAACTTCACCCGTCCAGCCGCAGCATTCACAACCCGCCAATCGTCCGGATGGCGTTTGCATCAAACAGTCTCGTGCTGCACCGGCCAAAGATGCTGGAGGCCGGCCGACTCGATGGCTGCCAGCAGCACAGCCAGCGTTCCGATCGCAACCAGGCCCGGGCCAGCCGACGCCTGCGCCAGATCGGACATCCGCACCAGCGACAGCAAGGCACCGACGCCGAGCACCGGAACGGTGTTCCAGCGCGTACTCTCATGGAGTATCCGAAAGTACCAGCCCATCGCTTCGGGCACGCGTCCGAGAGCAAGTGGCACCAGTATCAGCAGCCGCAAGACAATCACGACGAGTGGCGCAACGATTGCGGTCAAGGTTGCCAGGATGGCGACCACGGGCGCGCCATCCCGCCAAGCCGCAATGATTGCCATTGGCAGCGTGGTCGCCACCTCGGTACCGCGCAATCGGATGGTGATCAGTTCAGCGCCGTTCGCAATCAAGAAGACCACGAGCGCCGCCAGGGTCAGCGCCAGCAATGCGTCCGCCCCGAGGCGGTGGCCTCGGGCAATCACTGCATCGCATCGTTCGCAATGCGCCACGCCGGCCGGGAGCAGGGTCACGCCGCGATGGACCTCGCCACAATGCGCGCAAACCAACGGACGCCGCGCCGCGTCGGCGTTTCGAGGGTCAGAAGCCTGCAACGACGAATTCGAAAGAATCAGCGCTGAACGATCGACTGGCGTCACGGAAATGGGTCGGTTGCGCCAAAGGTCTCATTGAACGAATGAGACCTGACGCACCTTGAACGACGTCGTTGGTGGTCGGCAATTATCGCCAGCATCGGCGCGCCCGACCGAATCGCATTGGGAGACCATCACCCGACTGGCTTTGGCCCACTGGGCATGCCCACGGGTCACGCCCTGCTGGATCACGACATAGAAACACGTCAGGATGATCACGGCCACCACGAAGGCTGCGAAGGCCATCAAAAAGCGAATCGATGGGTCTGATTGCAGCTTGGGCGTCCAACCGTATCTCCCGGCAGGGGCGGCGTCGGCTTCGTTTCGCATGGGGTCTCCTGATCGGTATCCCGGCTCTCGGCCCGGTTCGGCAAGCTTATTCAAGCCGATCAGAAAACTCCTTCGGTGCAAGCCGACAGATGGCGTCAGACGATGCCTACGACTTCATCCGACCCCCCGCGCCGAAGATCGTTCAACCGCCCTGGTTAGAACCTCGCTGCTGGTCCTCACGCAACTTCACACATTGCGGGTGATTGCGGAATCGCGAGGTCGAACACTGCTCGTGCATGCAGAACGGACGCGCCAGGAAACTCTTGCCCGCACAAGCTTCCTGCGGACTGGTGGCCTGCGACGTTGACGGTGCGGGCGCCGGTGCCGGTGCCGCCTGCTCGCCCTTCGGCGCGGCGGGCGTCGAATAAGACGGACTGGCCGCCGCAGGCGGCTGAACCGGCTTCGGCGCTGGTTTCGGCTTCGGCGTCGGTTTCGGGGTCGGTTTCGCAGCGGGTTCAGGACGCGCTGCTGGAACCGGCTCGGGTTTCGGTTCCGGTGCCACCACCGACGGCGCGGGCAATGGCGTCAATGCAGGCGCGGGTGACGGCAACGGAACCGGCGCGGGTGGCTCGACTTGTACAGCCGCAGCGGCGGATGGTGGGGTCGTGCTGCCCGTCGGCGCGGCCGGCAAAGGCTCGCTCGCTGGAGGAAAAGCGACCGAAGGAGCCGGCGCGGGCGGCGCTGTTTCGACCGTCGGCGCCGGTGCGGGTGCCGGCGATTGCGGCGTCGCCGGTACCGCCACATTGGCTGACGTTGGTTGCGGCGTATCGCCTTGCGTGAACCAGTATCCGCCACCGATCACCAACAGCAGCAAGATGCCCAGGCCGATCCAGATCAACTTGTTCGACGAGCCGCTCGCGCCTGCGGCGGCAGCGGCATCTCGATCAACCTCGTCGAACGGCGAGTCGCTGTCGCGGTCCATCGACGCGGAAGAGTCGGCGGTTGGAAAAGGCGAGGCGACCGCCGGCGTGAATGGGACGGGCGACGCAACTGACGGCGCAAATCGGTCTGGCGGCGCGGCCGGAGCCTGCTCGGCGAGCAGATCCAGCAGCGAGCCACTCGACGCGGGAGCAGCTGGCGAAGCCGCGGCCGGCGGCTGCGGATACATGGGCGGGATGGCCATCGGCGGTGGCGCGGGTCGGGGCGCAGGAGCGCGCATCACCGTGCGATCGCCTTCGTCCTCGATCGGCGGCGCGCTCGCTCGGGGCGGCTGCGGTGGCGCATCGTCACCGCGCGGGCGCAACAGGCCGGCCGCCCCTTGTGGCGCAAACGCGGTGCCGCAAAGCTTGCAGACCTTCGCGGCGTCGGTATTTTCCGTTTCGCAGCGACTACAGACCTTGGTCATTCATTTCTCCAACTGCCAGCCACAGATGACGCCGATACGCAGCGTACGGACGCTTGCCCGATTGCAGATTCGCCGCAGTCGACTCATCGCGCTTGATATTCAGACCCCTCGCCCCTGAAGCATAACCCGACGCGGCAATGGCCAGGGGACGATTCGCAGCCATGCAAAACCACCGATCTCGCCAGAAATCGCACGTTCCGCATGCCTGTGCTAAAAGGTTGACCCAACTTAGGCCTGCGCAATGCCAGTTTCACTCGACGGTCAACTCGTCGTCGCCATCTCCTCGCGCGCGCTGTTCGATTTCGAGGAAGAAAATCTGCTGTTCGAATCGGCCAACGATCGAGCGTACATGCAGCTGCAGCTCGAGCGGCTCGATGTGGCAGCCAAACCGGGGGTGGCCTTTTCGCTGGTCAACAAGCTGCTGGCTTTCAATTCCGACCGCGCCCGCGTGGAGGTGGTGATCCTGTCGCGCAACGATCCGGTCTCGGGCATGCGGGTATTTCGTTCCGCACAGCACTACGGCATGCCGATCCAACGCGGCGTATTCACGCGCGGGCAGTCGCCCTGGCGCTATCTGCGTCCGCTCAACGCCAACCTGTTTCTGTCAACCAACGAGGCCGACGTGCGCTCGGCCTTGAGTTGCGCGGTGCCGGCCGCGCGCGTCTTTCCGAACAGCAAGCGTGCGTCGGACGCCCACCCGGATGAAGTTCGCATTGCCTTCGATGGCGACGCCGTGCTGTTCTCCGACGAGGCCGAGCAGGTGTTCCAGTCGGCAGGGCTCGATGCCTTCCAGGCCCACG